>JARHYV010000291.1 GCA_029258495.1 Faecousia sp.
ATGGAAGTGTGCCTCCGAAATCTTTGATAGGTGCAGTATAGCACAGTCGAACCTGTTTTGCAAGGGATGAAATAAAAAATCTGTTACAAATCAAAAATACTCAGATACATCTATCTTGAACGCAAAATATCTTGTGAAAGATGGGAAAGTGATATAAAATGAAAGAAAGGAGTGGTGAACATGGAGCATTTGTATGCTGAGGATGTAAAAAAATTCCTGCCAAAACGGAAAAGGGAGTCCCATAAGGGAGATTATGGAAAGGTGCTGATGCTGTGCGGCAGTACCGGGTTTACGGGAGCAGCTGCATTTGCCGCGATGGGAGCCCTGCGCACGGGAACCGGACTGGTGTATCTGGGAGTCCCACAGAGCATCTATGCAGTCGAGGCGGTGAAACTGAATGAGCCGGTGATCTTTTCTCTTGAAGAGGAATATGGGATGCTGTGTGAGCGCAGCTGTGAGAAAATCAAGCAACTGCTGCCCAGAATGGATGCGGTGCTGTTTGGATGTGGGAGCGGTATCGGAGCAGGGACGGATGCGGTGCTCCGTTTTCTGCTGAATGAGGTGCATTGCCCTCTGGTTTTGGATGCCGATGGCATAACTCTGGTTTCCCGGCATAAGGATGAACTGCGGGGCAGGACAAGTCCCACCATATTGACACCCCATGATGGGGAGTTTCTCAGATTGTCTCCGGAGAGTCTGCCGCGGCAGCAGCAGACGGAGGCGATGGCTCGGGATCTGGGCTGTGTGATCGTTCGCAAGGGACACCGAAGCCTGATCACAGACGGAGTGCGCTGCTTTGAGAACCAAACGGGCAATCCCGGGATGGCAACGGGAGGAAGCGGAGATGTTCTGGCAGGAGTCATTGCAGGTCTTCTGGGACAGAAAATCCCACCTTTGGATGCAGCAGCGCTGGGGGTCTGGTTACACGGAAGTGCCGGAGATCTGGCAGCTGAAAAATTGGGAGAATACGGCATGCTGCCCAGTGATATGGTGGAGGAGCTGCCCCGACTACTGAAATAGGCGGGGATTGGGTGAAACGGATCTTCTTGGTGTTTCTGACAGCAGTTTTGCTGACAGGGTGTGCAGGTGAAAATTCGGATATGGAGCAGGCTCTGGAATTCCGGAGCCTTTGCCTTGGGGCAAAGCAGTTGGAGTTTGAGGCACGGGTCTGCGCGGATTATTCTGACCACATGGAGCGCTTTACGCTGGACTGTATGGCAGATGATCGGGGGACGGTATCCTTTTGTGTGAAGGAACCGGAGGTCATATCTGAGGTTTCCGGGCATGTGTCCGGTAAAGAGGGTGCATTGAACTTCGAGGATGAAATGATTGCGTTTCCGCTGATGGCTGACGAGACACTCAGTCCCGTCAGTGCGCCGTGGCTTATGGTACATGCGCTGAGAGAAGGTGCGATCACTGCATGCGCACGGGAAGAGGACTGCCTGCATCTATCCATCGATGCGGACTATGGAGATGAGGCATATCAGGCTGAGATCTGGGTCAGGGATCGGACTGTGCAGGCATCAGAGATCAGCTGGCAGGGACGCAGGCTGCTGTCAATGGAAATCAGCCAATTCACTTTTATGTAGAACTCTGTAAAAAATCTGCATAGGATAAAACGGCTGTATACCGTATATTTTTCTGTGTGATGTGGGACAATAGTATCAACCGCGTTACATAGGAAGATCCGGTAGCGCCGGTAAGATTTTTCACGGAGCGTGAACAATATGGATAGCAGTGTGAAACGAGGCGACATTTTCTATGCAGATCTGAGTCCGGTTGTTGGCAGTGAGCAGGGGGGGACGCGTCCGGTGCTGATTGTTCAGAACGATACCGGAAACCGCCATTCACCCACGGTGATTGCAGCAGCTATTACCAGCCAGACCGGCAAGGCAAGACTGCCCACTCACATCAACATTGCAGGAGGAAGTGTCGGGCTCTCCAAGGACTCTGTCATTTTATTAGAGCAGATCCGCACCATAGACAAAAAACGCCTGAGAGAGCATATGGGCAGATTAGATGAAGCACATATGTCCATGGTGGACGATGCCATAGCAGTCAGCTTTGGGCTCCACGAAACGGAATAACGCAGCAGCCTCGCCCAATCGGGTGAGGCTGTTTTTCTTTAGAATTACTAAGAAAAATAGTATAGCTTTTTGACTGTATGGGTGGTACAATAATTATAGAAATGAAAAAAAGAAAGGGTGCATAATATGAAACGATTTTTGTCGGTCACATTGGCATTACTGTTGGTCTGCACGCTGATCCCCTTTCAGGGCAGAGCGGCTCAAGGCGATAAGCTTGCAGCAATCACCTTTGATGATGGTCCGTCCGGTACTTACACACCTCAGCTTTTGGATGGATTGAAAGCTAGGGGTGCAAAAGCAACATTCTTCGTTTTGGGGCAGAATGCCGAGAATAATTTGGATGTCCTTGAACGGGCTTATGCCGAAGGTCATGAACTCGCAAGCCATTCTTGGAGCCATCCGGATCTGAATGGTCTGTCTGATGATGCAGTTCGCCGTCAGCTGAATGACACCACAGAGGTTCTCGACAAGGTCTGCGGTGAGGGCAGCTACCTGCTCAGGGCGCCTTATGGCAATGCAAATTCTCGTGTCAGAAACATTGCCGGCGTTCCTCTGATCTATTGGACGGTCGATCCGGAGGATTGGAACTATCGCAATGCTGCGACTGTGCGTGACAACATTGTGGATAACACATATGACGGTGCGATCATTCTGGTACATGACATTTACAAAACAAGCGTAGAAGGTGCGTTGATGGCCATCGATCAACTGCAGAAGGAAGGCTACGAATTTGTGACGGTCAGTGAGCTGCATAGAAGAAGAGGTGTGCCTCTGGAGGACTGTGAGTGGCATTACAGCTGCAGACCGAATGGTACGGAGCTGGGGGAGATCTCAAAGCCCAGCATTTCCTATACAACAGATGGCACGACGATGACAGTGACCATCGATGCAGAGTCCGGCGCATCCGTTTACTATACGACAGACGGATCTCAGCCCGGTAAGAACAGCACAAAGTATACAGGGCCGTTTGATATTCCCTATGGCAGCACGGTGAAGGCATATGCAGCGTATAAAATGAACGGTTCTCGGTCGGAACTGGCAACCCTGAACCCGGGTGACATGGGACGATCTGCTGCTCCGACCCTAGAAATCGTAGATGGAAAAGTGGTTATGACCCCATCTACCGGTGATTCTTTCGTGTATTATACCACTGATGGCAGCACAGCCAACGAGCAGAGTACTCGTTATACAGCGCCTGTTGATGTAGCAAAAGAAAGCTATATCCATGCAGTGACTGCCGGCGGATATTTTGATATGAGTGAAGAAACGATCGTGTACCTGTCCAAACGCGGTGTGCTTTATGCTGATGCAGACCCCGAGAGCTGGTATTTTGAGTCTTTGGATCGCATGGCCTCGACCGGGCTGGTCAGCGGTATGGGCAATAATGTGTACGAGCCTGAAACTCTGTTGACTCGTGGCATGCTGGCCCAGCTGCTGTACGAGTGTGCCGGAGAAAAGTTTGATGCAGGCTGGTCTGTAACACATCCCTTTACGGATGTGGACAGCGATGAATGGTATGGTGCTGCCGTTGAATGGGCTTACCGCAACAAGATCGTGGAGGGCTATGGTGACGATACATTCGGCCCTG
>JARHYV010000334.1 GCA_029258495.1 Faecousia sp.
GGTCAGTAGAACCATCTCCAGCAGGTTGTCAAGACCCATACCGGTTTTAGCGGAAATGGGGCAGATGATGGTGTCGCCGCCCCATTCCTCGGGGATCAGCTCATACTCTGTCAGCTGCTGCTTGACTCTGTCAGGGTTGGCAGTGGGCTTATCCATCTTGTTCACAGCAACGATGATGGGCACACCTGCCGCCTTGGCATGATTGATAGACTCGACGGTCTGAGGCATGATGCCATCATCCGCTGCAACCACCAGAATTGCGATATCCGTGCATCTTGCACCGCGTGCACGCATGGAAGTAAATGCTGCGTGACCGGGGGTATCCAGGAAGGTGATGGGCTGACCGTTGAGCTCAACGGTGTAAGCACCGATGTGCTGTGTGATGCCGCCGGCCTCGCCGGAGGTCACATTGGTCTTACGGATCGCATCCAAAGTGGAAGTTTTACCGTGGTCGACATGGCCCATGACCACAACGACAGGAGCGCGGCCCTGCAGTTCTTCTTCTGTATCCACATGGTCGTCGATGATGCGATCCTCAATGGTGATGGTGATCTCCTTCTCCACCTTGCAGCCCATTTCGGTTGCGATAAACTCTGCTGTATCATAGTCGATGGTCTGGTTGATTGCCGCCATGACGCCGTTCTTCAGCAGGAGCTTGATCACCTCACCGGCAGTCTTCTTCATGCGGCTTGCCAGTTCGCCAACGGTGATCTCATCGGGGATCTTGACAGTCAGAGGGGCCTTGCGGGCGACCTCCATCTGCAAACGGCGCATCTTTTCCTGCTCTTCGTTGCGAGCCTTATTGCCCTTGAACTTGTTGTCACGCTTATTCTGCTGTTTCTTGCTGCCGATCCGCTGCTTGCCTCCGGTAAAATTCTGAGCACGCTCAGAGATCAGGCTGTCGACGCGGTCATCAAACCGGGCGGAATTAACCTGAACGGCGGAAGTATCCACAACGCGGCGCTCACGCTTACGCTGAGGCTCTGCCTCCTTCGCGGGCTTATCACTGCGTTCCTGATTGGACGCATGGTTATTCTGAGCAGGTTTCTGACGATTATCCTGACGAGTCTGCTGATGAGCACCGTGATTCTGTGCAGACTTTTCGTTGGAAGCCTTGGGTTCCTCCTTAGCCTGTACCGCGTACACCTGCTCCAGTGACTCGATGGGATGTTTCTGAGTCATGCAGTCAAAAACCACATTCAGCTCCTCATCGGTCAAAACCTGGGTATTGGACTTGGGCTTTTCAAAGTAATTGCCCACAATTTCTGAAATTTCCTTGGGAGTGGTGCCGAAATCCGACGCTACCTCACGCAAACGATATTTTTGTAAACTCATATACGCACCTCCAAAACTCAATTCTTTTTACCGGAAAGCGAATGTTTCTTGCCCACGCGCTTATTACGCTGGTGAGCCTTTTCTTCATCCTGCCGCTGACGGATCCGTTTGGACTTCTTGTCCAACTCCTGTGCAACTTCCCGGTAACAATCCGAATCTCCCAACGCCTTGACAAAGGCCAATGCAAGAGCCGGATCCGTAAGCGCCGCCATAGCCAGACTGGAGCGGCCAACCGCCTGTCCCAGTTCATCCTTGCTAAAGGGCGCTTTAATGCATTGCTGACTGGTACCGGCCACATAGCTTTTGGCGCGGCGCCATGTATGATCCGAGGCATCCGATGCAACCACGATCAGGCGAGCATGGCCCGCTCTGGCAGCGCCGCCGCAAGGCTCTTCACCCAGTTCCACCAGACCGCCCTTGCGGGCAATAGACAGATAGTTCAGCGCTTTATGCATTTTTACCAGCCTCCATTTCCTGCTCAAGTCGAGCATAGATCTCTTCCGGGATCGGCACCTCCAGACTCCGCTCCAGAGCCTTCGAACGGATCGCCTTTTTCAGGCAGGCACTGTCCGGGCAGATATATGCGCCCCGTCCCGGTGCCTTTCCGTGGAAGTCCAGGGAAACGGTCCCTTCCGGAGACCGCACGACCCGAATCAATTCCCGTTTTTCTTTACGCTCTCGGCAGCCCATACACTGCCGCTGAGGGATCTTCTTCTGCATGCCATTCCCTCCTTATTCATCATTTGAGCACGCCCGGCTTACAGCTCGGCAGGCTCCTCTTCCTCTTTTTCTTCCTCGTGAACCTGAGACTCAGGCTTGATATCGATCTTATAGCTGGTCAGTCGTGCAGCCAGACGGGCATTCTGACCTTCCTTGCCGATGGCAAGACTCAGCTGATCGTCAGGAACCACGACCTTGCACGCCTTAGCTCCCGGAACCAGAGTCACAGAAACGACCTTGGCAGGGCTCAGGGCTGCCGCAACATACTGGCAGGGATCTTCACTGTATACAACAATGTCGATTTTCTCGCCATGAAGTTCCTCTACAACCGCACCTACACGGTCGCCTCTGGGGCCGACACATGCGCCCACAGGATCGATCCCGTCGATCGTGGCGCGAACCGCCATCTTAGAACGAGAACCGGCCTCACGGGCAATGTTGCGGACTTCCACATCGCCGGAGGCGATTTCGGGGGTCTCCAACTCAAACAGGCGGCGAACCAGATTGGGATGAGTTCTGGAAACATGTACCAGCGGCCCACGGTTTGCGCGGTGAACTTCCAGAACATATACCCGGATCATGTCACCCTCGCGATAGGTTTCACCAGGGATCTGCTCGCTGACACGCAGCACCGCATCAGATGCCTCATTCCCCTGACCGATGCGGACAAAGACATCTCCACTGGGATCTAGTCGCAGAACCGTACCAGTCAACAGCTCCTGAGCCTTAGAGGAGTAGTTTTCGTACATCGCTCCACGCTCAGCCTCACGGATCCCCTGAATTACCACCTGCTTTGCAGTCTGAGCAGCAATGCGGCCGAAGGCCTCGATCTTGATGGGAATGCGGATGGTGTCGCCCAGGATCACATTGGGCTGCAGGGTCTTGGCTGCATCGATGTGGATCTCCAGAGCGGTATCTTCCACTTCTTCCACCACAGTCTTTACCTGAAACATTGCAAGCCCTGTTTCATTCAGATCCACGATCACATTCTCAGCCGGAACATCCCGATGATCCTCGCGATCCTTGCGGTATGCATTCATCAGGGCCTGTTTCAGACGCTCGACCATATAGTCAACAGGGATCCCCTTGATCTTTTCCAACTCACGCAGACTCTCAAAGATCTCTGCGCCGACATTTACCTCAGGCTGCTTTGCCTGTTTCTTGGCTCTGGTAGCTCTAGCCATTATTCATAAACCTCCTGTTAGAATTCCACGCGAAGACGCACCAAAGCGACTTCAGATTTTTCAAAAGTGATCATTTCTTTGCCACACTGTGCGGTGATGCGGCCGTTGTCGTACCCCTTCAGCACACCGGGCAGTTCCTTCAGTCCGTTTCTCGGGCGATACAGCTTGATCGTGATAGGACTGTCCATAAAACGCTCAAAATCTCCGGGGCGTTTCAATGCCCGCTCCAAGCCAGCCGAACAAACCTCAAAATGGTAGGATTCGCTGATGGGATCCTTTTCATCCAGGATCGGATCCATCGCTCTGGAGATCGTTTCGCAATCTGTGATATCCACGCCGCCATCCTTATCGATATAAAGGCGGAGGAAGTAATCAGATCCTTCTCTGACATATTCCACATCCCACAACGAGCAGCCATTGGCCTCTACCACAGGCTGAGCAAACGATGCAACAAGTTCTGTAATTTTCATAATTGACCTTTCTCAGCAAGAAAGAGAGGGGTGAACACCCCTCTCTTTCGTATCGTATACTCTAGAACAATTTCATTATACCACCCTTGGATCTATTTTGCAAGGGCAATTTATCAAAAAGAGGGCGCTTTTTTCGTTAAAGTTGCCATATTTCTGACTCAACCCTGAACAGAAACATATTTTCCGTCCCATTCCATGTCAAACAGGTTGCTGTCTTTTGTCATCGGACACCCCTGGAACATGTCCGTCGCCAGTTCCTGAAGTGTATCGCGAACCTCCAGACATTCCAGATAGAATTCCGGCATGCCTTCGTCCCCAAGCAGCGCCCCCTGAATGGCTCCGGCGATGGCGCCGACTGCCGCAGAGTAGCCGGAGTGGTTCACCGCCGTGATCACTGCCTCATCCACACTCTTCGGATGCAGGATGCAGCTGTACAGAGCCCCCGCCAGAACCTTGGGTGCCGAGCTGCAGTCCAGCTGCTCCATTGCTTCGGTCTGGCTCATATTGGGGGAGATCGACAGCGCCAGTACCATCCGAAGGCTCTGGCAGACCTCGGCAGTCTGTTTATACGCTCTTCCGAACTGGTTCTGCAGCATATTGACAGTTTCACGGATCAGCCCGCGCAGATCCGTTTCTCCATCCCATGCGATCCGGCTGATAATGTGCGCCAAAGCCGCACCGGTCAGGAATGCACCGGGATTGCCATGGGTCAATGCGACCGCCTCAGCACCCAAGCGCTGAACCTCCTCACGGCCCATACGCTGGGGATCAAAGAACAAGCCCACCGGTATGGCCGAGGTCAATGCTCCCGGCCCCTGATAGCGATTGCGCTGTTCTTCCATCGTACCCAGATCGTTTCTATTCAATGTGTCGAGCATCAGCGTATCCATACACCGCCGGGCCTGAAACCCTTCCGCACCGCCGACCCAGCAGTAGTTCACCGCAGACGGATCCTTGCGATATCCCTGCAATCGCGCCCACTCCTGCTCTGCCAAAGCAATATAACGAACATACGGAGCCATGACTCCCCGCAGCTGCCCACGGGTCATCCCCAACAGCAGTCCGTTGCAGACAAATGCTGCAATCTGTGTATAAGATGTTGTATCCGCATAACCATTTGCAAGATCGTACCCCAGCAGGCCGTTAGGGCCGTAATCGTGCCGGATCTGATCCAGTGTCTTGTGATCCACTGTATAGCCCATCGCATCGCCGATGGCAAGCCCCAGCAGACAGCCCTTGTAAGCTGCAAGACGATTCTCCATAGGAAACCCTCCTGAATGTCCTTCATTTGCTTATCATTATAAACAAATATCGTTAAAAAGGCAAGTCTTGCAAACAAATCCGGTCTGCAATTTCCATATTCGTTTCACAAGCAGAATGGTTATTGCCTTTTTTTGTGAAAAATGATATATTGTATAAATAAAACATATGCCAAACCACTTCTAAGGAGGCTTTCCATGCGCAAATTTTTCCAGCATCTGCTGGATTCTTTCCAAAAATGTGATCGAGTTCTGCTTGCCCTGTGTATGCTCACCACCGCATTCG
>JARHYV010000062.1 GCA_029258495.1 Faecousia sp.
CCCACAGGTTCCTTCCCCACAGGTCCCGTTCCTCCCACCACCACCACCACTGTGGTGGCTCCACTGAGTTCCTGAGGGCACAGAGCATGGCCTCAGGGTGGCGGTGGGCAGCAACGCAAAGTAATTTCGATTAAAGCGAGGAAGCTACATGTATGTTTTACTGGCAATCTTGATGTTTAGTTTTCTGATATTTATCCATGAATTGGGACACTTTGCAACCGCAAAGCTCTCCGGAGTTCAGGTGAACGAATTCTCCATTTTCATGGGCCGGCGATTTTCAAGAAGCAGAAGGGGGAAACCCTCTATTCCATTCGCTGCATTCCGTTTGGCGGCTACTGCGCGATGGAAGGCGAGGATGGAGAATCGGATAATCCCCGGGCTTTTGGAAGGGCCGCATGGTGGAAACGGCTGATCATTCTGCTTGCCGGAGCCGCGATGAACTTCCTTGCCGGATTTCTGATTTTCTACGGACTATTTGGCCCGGCATTTCAGGGGGATGTGCTGCCGGAACCGGTGATTTCCGGTTTTTATCAGGGAAATCATATTGAGGGCGCAGATGGTCTTCGTGTGGGTGACGAGATCTACTCCATCGATGGAGAGCGCGTCTACACATCTTCCAACATTTCCTTCCTGCTGAGCATGAATCTTTCGGATCAGCCTGATGTGCATGATATCGTAGCGATCCGTGATGGACAGAAGGTATTGCTGGATGATTTCCACATGGAGCAGATGGAGGTACAGACGGAGCAGGGCGTGCAGAAAATGTACGGAATGAGCCTCTCTACCGAACCAAAGACCTTTGCATCCAGCATGAAATATGCTTGGAACAATACCATTGATGTGGTTCGTATGGTTCGCATCAGCCTGAAGATGCTTGTATCCGGTCAGGCAGGGTTCCAGGATGTAGGCGGCCCTGTCATGATCGTACAGGCGATTTCTGAAACAGCAGAGCAGTCGGGCAGTGCGTCCGCTGCAATACGCAATGTGATGTTCTTCACGGCATTCATTGCTGTAAACCTTGCAGTGATGAATCTTCTGCCCATTCCGGCACTGGATGGCGGCAGAGCGGTGTGCGTGATCCTGACTACGGCAGTGGAGGCAGTAACCCATAAAAAGCTGAATCCCAAATATGAGGCATACCTGCACGGAATCGGAATGATCCTCCTGCTTGGTTTTATGGCCTTGGTTACTTTTAAGGATATTTTCAATATATTTAGGGGATGAACAAGATGACAAG
>JARHYV010000169.1 GCA_029258495.1 Faecousia sp.
GGCCTTCCCCAATCTGAATGGCCGTGTGGAGATCAACCACATCGGAACGACCATCGGCAGCCATACAGGGCCGGGAACCGTGGCGCTGTTTTTCTGGGGCCAGCAGCGGGAACGCTGATCGGCTGCAATATAAAAGTAAAAGCCTCTGTACCCAATGCGGTACAGAGGCTTTTGTGATTGGAAAAGAGAAGGCTGTTGGCCGGAGAAACGGGAGTTGCCAAGGGGTGAATTTCCGGGAAGGGAGATATCCGCCGGAAACTGTGACAGACAGTATGGGATGACCTTGAGAATACAGAAAATCCCCGGCAACAGTTTTCTGCTGCCGGGGATTATGTATTACGGATCGATTACAGATAATTCATGGGGTTTACATCACTGCCGTTATACAGGACGGTGAAGTGAAGGTGAGGGCCGGTGGAGTTGCCGGTAGAGCCGACATAGCCGATCAGCTCGCCCTGACTTACATACTGACCTTCGGATACCACATAGTAGTCCATGTGTGCATACAGACTGGAGAAACCGTCACCGTGATTGATAACAACATGGTTGCCGTAGGAGGTGGTCATGCTGCGGGTCTTGGTGATGGTACCGGAGCGAGATGCATAAATGGGAGTACCGTAGCTTGCGGCAAAGTCCACACCGTTGTGCCAGCCGCTGCCGCGATCGCCGTAGGGGCTGCTGATGTAGATGTAGGAGCAGGGCTGCATCCATCCGCTGTCATTATTGGAGGGAGGAGCAGGTGTTTCCTCTGTTTCGCCTTCGGAACCGTTATCCGGATCAGGAGCAACAGGGGGCTTGTTGGCCTCCTCCTGCTTGCGTCGTTCCTCTTCTTCTCGGGCAACAGCCTCGTTGTATGCGACTTCTTCCTGAGCGATCTGGGCAACCAATGCGTTTTTCTCTTCTTCGATGGCGTGGTGATCCTCTTCCAGACTGCGACGCTCACTGTTGAGCTGCGTCAGAATGTCATCAGCCTCGGAACGCTTGGATTCCAGCTCATTCTGAGCATCCATCTGAGCACTGCGAGATTTCTCAAGTTGTTCTTTCTGCGTGCTCAGTTCGTCCTGAACCTTGGTGACCTCGTCGACGGCATCTGCCAGGGACTGCAGGATCTTCTGGTCGGCTGCGGCAATTTCCTGGATCATGCTCATGCGATCCAAAAGATCCATAAAGCTGTTGGCCTTAAAGACCACAGACCAGTAGGACATCTTGCCGCCTTCTTCCATGGCGCGGATACGCTCCTTGTTCTGCTGATTCAGAGCATCAAGATGGGCCTGAGCCTCGTTCAGTTTCTTCTGATTCTGGGCGATCAGCTGACGATATTCCGTGACCTGAGAATCCAGATTTTGGATCTCGGAGTACAGCAGGAAGATCTGCTGATCGATATTGTTTTTCTGAGCGACCATTTCCTCTGTGGAATTCCAGTTTTCGTTTTCCTGCTGCTGCAGTGCGGCGATTTGTTCTTCCAGTGCGCTCTGCTGCTCCTCCAGGCTGCCGATCTGACTTTTGATCTCTGCAGAGGATGCTGCGTTGGTGGTGGGGATCGCAGCAAACAACATTGATGCTGCCAAAACTCCGGAAAGGGCTTTGCGATAATTATTCATAAGTACTCCATTTTCTGTAATGAGATATCGACCGATTGACGGGCGATCAAAACACATGGTGATAGATGCACAGGCTCTGAATTCACCGGAGCCTCTTTGCAATCGGATATATTGTAACAAATTATTTCAATAATGTCAAACAGTTCTGGCTGGAATAAACTGAAAAAAACGATATTCAACAAGCCATTTTTTGATGGAAAGTGACAGAACAGAAATCGATTGGTCGATAAGATTGAGTGAAAAATGTTTTGAAATCGCCGTAAATTATTGAAAATCGCGATTTATTTGTGAAAATTTGAGGGGGGAGTTGAAATGGATCGCATTGGGGTTATAAAAGGAGCTGTACCTCTTGCAAAAAATCGACACACCGGATCAGAAACTTCTGACGTTGAAAAAGTTACAAAAATCATCAGGATAACAGGGAGCTGCCGGGGCAGCAATTTTCTCCAATCTTGACATTGCAGGAAAATCGGTATACTATATCCGGGATGGGAATGAAGTTCTCCCTTGGGCAAC
>JARHYV010000202.1 GCA_029258495.1 Faecousia sp.
CGATCTGGACGCCATCAAGGCTGAGGGCTTTAACCCCATCACCCCCATGCTGGTGTGCAACAGCTCTGAATATTCCACTTTCAAAACCAATACCGGCAAGAATGTCACCACAAGCGATGTTGTGATCGAGCTTGCTAAGTAAGGTGCAGGAGAAATACATGAAACAAGGTTTAGGTTTGCCCGTTTTCCCCGGTGTCGCCATCGGCTCTGCCGTCGTTTACCGCAAAAGTGAGCGCGTTGAGCCTGTTGCCTGCGGTAATCCGGAAACAGAACAGAAGAAATTTGATGATGCCCGCGAAACTGCCCGTGTTCAGCTTCAGGCTCTGTACGACAAAGCTGTTGCCGAGCTGGGTGCTGATAAGGCTGCCATTATCGAGGTCCAGATGCTCATGTTGGATGATCTGGATTATCTGGAGGCCGTTGCTGCCTCCATTGCAGACGGCAGCGCAGCCGCTGCTGCCGCACTGGACTGCGGCGAGGAATTCGCACAGGTTTTTGCGGCGCTTGACGACGAATACATGAAAGCCCGTTCCGCTGACATCCGGGATCTGTCCCGCAGAATTTATGATATTCTTTGCGGCAACTCCGGTTTTCAGCTCCCCGAGGGCAGTTTCCTTCTGGTTGCCGAGGATCTGGCTCCCAGTGAGACCATTCAGCTGCCCCGCGAACGGATCCTGGCATTTGTGACCCGTCAGGGATCCTCCTCCAGTCATACCGCTATTCTGGCACGGACGCTGAACATTCCCTCTCTGGTACAGTCTGATATTGATCTGACTGATGCAGAGAACTGCAGCGTGCTTGCTGTGGACGGTTTCACCGGCAAATGGTATGCCGACCCTGACGAGGAGACCATGAACATGCTCAAAGCCAAACAGGCTGAGGCTGCCGCTGACCGCGCCGCTTTGGAGGCTTACCGCGGTAAGGAGAGTATCACCAAGTCCGGAAAGAAAGTCCTTCTGTGCGCAAACATCGGCTGTCCGGAAGACGCTGAGGCTGCCGTTGCCGCCGACGCCGAAGGTGTCGGTCTGATGCGGAGCGAGTTCCTCTATCTGGGCAGAGACAATCTCCCCACTGAGGACGAGCTTTTCGAGGCCTACAAAAAGGTCGGTCAGATCATGGGCGAGCGCCCCGTTGTCATCCGCACACTGGATATCGGTGCCGATAAGCAGGTATCCTACATGGGTCTTGAGCATGAAGAAAATCCCGCACTGGGTCTTCGTGGGCTGCGTATCTGCCTGACCCGAGAAGAGATCTTCCGTCCTCAGCTGCG
>JARHYV010000321.1 GCA_029258495.1 Faecousia sp.
CCACAAGCATCTACTCTCTCATCGACAGCCAGCGATTGGAGCGGGCGATCTATAACATTCTCTCCAACTCGCTGAAATACACCCAGTCAGGGGGATTCATCCATGCACGGCTGACGCGCCGCCACAATACGCTTTATCTGACAGTTACTGATTCCGGTACCGGCTTTGAATCAGCAAGCGCCCTGCTGCCATTTGAGCGTTTTTTAAGAGAGCCGGGTATCGAAGATGCCCGGCACGGACTCGGGCTTGGGCTGACCATCGCACGAAACGCTGCTGCTATCCATGGCGGAACCATTTTGTTGGATCGCACCAAAGAATCCGGCACGCGCATCACAATGAGTCTTCCGATCCGTCAGGATACCTCTCTGCTCCGCTCTAATATTATGCATATCGACTATGCCGGAGAACGGGATCATGCGCTTATAGAACTGTCTGACGCCCTGCCGCACACGCTGTACGGCCCCAATAACTGATCTTGTGCCCTGCATGATGCAGGGCACATTTTTTATTTGAGATACTGCCTCAGGTACTGTCCGGTGTAGCTGCCCGCCACCTCAGCCACCTGCTCCGGTGTGCCGCAGGCAACGATCTGACCGCCGCCATCTCCGCCTTCCGGCCCAAGATCAATGATATGATCCGCTGTTTTGATAACATCCAGATTGTGTTCGATCACCAATACTGTATTGCCCGCATCCACAAGTTTCTGCAATACATCGATCAGCTTGTGAACATCGGCTGCATGCAGACCCGTAGTGGGCTCATCCAAAACATAGATCGTCCGCCCGGTCTGAGTCCGTGCCAGTTCCGTAGCAAGTTTCACGCGCTGCGCCTCGCCGCCGGACAGAGTGGTAGAGGACTGCCCCAGCTTTACATAACCCAGTCCGACCTCCACCATGGTCTGTGCCTTTTTTCGGATCTTCGGAATATTCTCAAAGAATTCGACGGCCTCCTCTGCGGTCATATCCAGTACCTGAGAGATGTCTTTTCCCTTGTACTTGACCTCCAGTGTTTCGCGGTTGTAGCGTCTTCCCTGACAAACCTCACAGGGGACATATACATCTGCCAGAAAATGCATCTCGATCTTGACAAGTCCGTCACCGGCACAAGCCTCGCACCGACCGCCTTTGACATTAAAGCTGAACCTTCCCGGGCCGTATCCCCGGATCTTGGCATCATTGGTAGAGGCAAACAGATCCCGGATGTCATTGAACAGCCCCGTATAGGTGGCGGGATTGGAACGGGGTGTACGGCCGATGGGACTCTGATCGATATCGATCACCTTGTCCAGATGCTCAAGCCCTGTCACCTCCCGGCATTTTCCGGGTCGTGTTCTGGCATGGTTCAGCTTGGCCGCCAGTGTCCGGTTCAGCACCTGATTCACAAGACTGGACTTGCCCGACCCCGATACACCGGTGACACAGGTGAATGTCCCGAGCGGAATCTGTACATCCACCTGTTTCAGATTGTTCTCCTGCGCACCGAGTACACCCAGGAAATTGCCATTTCCCTGCCGCCGCTGTGTCGGCACCGGGATCTTCTTCGCACCGGACAGATACTGCCCCGTGATGGATTCCTTGCAGTCCAGGATCTGCTGAAGGGTACCGCTTGCCACGATCTCGCCGCCGTGGCTGCCTGCTCCCGGCCCTACATCAACGATATAGTCCGCCGCCCGCATGGTATCCTCATCATGCTCCACAACGATCAGCGTATTTCCCAGATCTCTCAGATTTTTCAGTGTCTGGAGCAATTTATCATTATCCCTCTGATGCAGACCGATGGAGGGCTCGTCCAGAATGTACAGCACTCCCATCAGCGACGAACCGATCTGAGTCGCCAGACGGATCCGCTGGCTTTCGCCGCCGGACAGCGTTCCCGACGCACGGGACAGTGTCAAATACTGCAATCCCACATCCGCAAGGAACTGAAGTCTGGAGCGGATCTCCCGAAGGATCTGCGACGCTACCATAGCCATATTCCCCTCCAGATGGAGGGTATCCACAAACCGGAGGGCATCCTTCACACTCATGCGGCAGAAATCCATGATCCCGATGCCGCCAACGGTCACTGCACGGGCAATATCCGAAAGACGGTCGCCGTGACAGTGTGGGCACGGCGCCGTGGACATGCATTCTTCCAGTTCCTTGCGAGCGGCATCCGACTGGGTTTCCCGATATCTGCGGGTGATGTTGTTCATGATGCCTTCAAAGGGCTGTTCCAGAACACCCATCCCGTTTCCGCGGTTATAGGTCATACGCAGCTTTTCCGTTCCGGTTCCGTAGAAGATCACATCCAGAGCCTCTTTGGGCAGTTCCTTGACAGGAACCGTCAGGGAAAATCGGTATTTCTGTGCCAAAGCCTCAAAATACATTCTGAAGACAGAGTCTGTTCTTGCGCTGTTCCATCCGGACACCTGAATGGCCCCCTCAAAGATGGACTTATCCTTATCCGGGATGACCAGATCCGGGTCTGCTACCAGCTGAAAGCCCAGTCCGGTGCAATGAGGACAGGCACCTGCCGGATTATTGAACGAGAACATTCTGGGCTCCAGTTCGGACAGACTGATCCCGCAATCCTCACAGGCATAGTTCTGGGAAAAGCTCAATTCCTCTTTGGTATCGGGCAGCTCTATGGTTACCAGACCGCCGGAATGGGCGCAGGCTGTTTCGATGGAGTCTGCCAGTCTTCTGCGCTGACCTTCTTTCAGCACCAGACGATCTACCACCAGTTCGATGGTGTGTTTTTTGTTTTTCTCACACTTGATCTCTTCGCTCAGATCATATAAGATCCCATCCACACGCACACGGGCAAAGCCGCCTTTGCGGGCATCCTCAAAGATCTTTACATGCTCACCCTTTTTTCCCCGAACAACCGGTGAAAGCACCAAAAATCGGGTTCCCTCCCCCAGTGTTTCCACCCGGTCAACGATCTGGTCGATGGTCTGCCGGCTGATCTCCTTGCCGCATTTGGGGCAGTGAGGGATACCCACCCGTGCCCAAAGCAGTCGCAGGTAGTCGTAGATTTCCGTTACCGTACCAACGGTGGAGCGTGGGTTTTTAGAGGTGGTCTTCTGGTCGATGGAGATGGCAGGGGACAGCCCTTCGATGGCATCCACATCCGGCTTGTCCATCTGCCCCAGAAACTGCCGGGCATAACTGGACAGGCTCTCCACATAGCGGCGCTGTCCCTCGGCATAGATGGTGTCAAAAGCCAGACTGGATTTTCCGGATCCGGACAGTCCGGTAAATACCACAAGCTTATCTCTCGGGATCGTCAAATCCACATTTTTCAGATTGTTTTCTCTGGCTCCTTTTACATGTATGGTTTCTTGCATGGGCAATTCCTCACAAAATCAATCTTATTTCGTATTCTTTATTATACCATTTTCTTCGTCCCCATACAACACATTTTTCCACAAAGTTTTTTTGAATAGTCGGAATATAACAGGAACAACCCCTTATTTCTCTTGTTTTTCATCCATTATAATCTGATTTACAGGTTGCATTCCCCGGGTCGGGGATGGTATAATGGTACAAATCACATTTCTTTGATAGGAACACAATAATATGATAAAAGATCAGGAAACATGGCTGATTGTCGGATTGGGAAATCCCGGCCGTGAATACGAAAAGACCCGGCACAACTGCGGGTTCCGCGCAATGGATGTTTTAGCGGAAAAACTCCGCTGCCCCATCGATAAGGCAAAGTTTCAGGGGCTGTACGGACAGTGCAGCTACCACGGCAGCAAGGTGCTGCTCCTAAAGCCTCAGACCTACATGAACCTCTCCGGACGGAGCGTGCTGCAGCTTTCCGCCTTCTTCAAGATCCCGCCTCAAAATATCATCGTTCTGTTCGATGATATCTCCCTGCCGCCCGGAAGACTGCGCATCCGTGCCAATGGCTCCGCCGGCGGTCACAACGGCATCAAGTCCATCATTCAGGAGCTGGGCAGTCAGGAATTCCCCCGGGTCAAGATCGGTGTGGGCGCAAAACCGCATCCCGATTACGATCTGGCAGACTGGGTGCTGTCCGCCTTTTCCGCAAACGAGGAAACCGATCTGGCTCCGGCTTTGCAGCGCGCTGCCGACGCTGCCCTGTGTATCATTGACAATGGCATCGGTGAAACCAGCAACCGTTACAGCGGCAAAGCATAACAAATCAGATATCCACACCATCACGGAAAGGGGATCATTCCTCTTTCCGCGTTCCTGCGTGGAGCGATCCTTCCAATTTATGAGGTAATTCTATGGAAAAACTCCTTTCCTTTCTAAAATCCATCCCTGAATACGCTCAGGCTGCACAGGCACTCCGTGAAAACAGCACCGTTGCCGTCACCGGTCTGGGACAAATCAATCGCAGCCATTTGGTTGCAGGGCTTTGCAGGGAGCTTGACCGTCCTGTTGTCCTCATCTGTCAGGACGACATGACCGCAAAAAGACTTCAGCAGGAGCTTACAAGCTTTCTGGGTACAGAATCGCCCATTCTCCCGGGACGGGAGCTGACCCTTTACGATGCTGCCGTAGTTTCCCGCAGTTGGGAGCAAAAGCGTCTTCAGCAGCTGTATCAGCTGCGAAAGGGGCAGACCAAGCTGCAGATCCTGACATGGGAGTCCCTGAGTCAGCGAACCATGCCGCCGGAGGTTCTGGATCAGGCTGTTTTCACCCTGCAGATTGGGCAGGACTATCCCCTTGACGATCTGCTGAACCGTCTGGCACAGGATGGTTACAGCCGCTGCAACATGGTGGAAGGCCCCGGTCAGTACGCGGTACGCGGCGGCATCATTGACATCTTCTCCCCCGGTTCCGAGCATCCTGTCCGCGCTGAATTTTTCGGCGATGAGCTTGATACGATGGGATATTTTGATATCGCGACCCAGCGCAGAACGGAGAATACCGATCTTGCTGTCATTCTGCCGGTCGGCGAAACTCAGCCCAGACTGCATCCGGAGGGACTGAGCGGATTGTGCGAGGATATCCGCCACCTCATCAGCCGTCAGAATCGCCGCAAGACACCAAACGAACCGCTGCTCAAAACCCTGAATCAGGATCTTGAAAAATACGAGGCCGGTGTCCATCATCCTGCCTCGGATCGATATATGGCACTGATCTATCCCCAGATGGCCACAGCCATGGACTATATCCCTGCCGATGCAATGATCGTCCTGTGCGATCAGTCTGCGCTGCACCGCACTGCCAAAACCCGCACCGAAGAAGTCGGTATGGGTCTGGACTCCATGCTGCACGCAGGACTTGTTGTGGGAGAGCTGTGTGACTATGTGATCCAATGGGAGGACTTCTGCCATCAGCTGAAAAACCGTTGCCTGCTCTATGTGGACTCCTTTGCCGGTGCAGCCTATCCGGAGGAATGTCCGCCTGAGCTCCTGCTGCCCATGTCTGCAAAGCAGCTGCCCAGCTACGGCGGAAATTTGGATACTGCGGCAGCCGATCTGGCATACTATCAGAAGATGGAGTTTTCCTCACTGGTGCTCTGCGGCAGCCGCCGAAGAGCGGAGATCCTTCAGGAAATGCTGCGTGAGCGCAATCTCAGTGCAATGATCTGCATCCCGCTGACCACAATGCCGCACCCGGGACAGATCCTGCTCTCCGAGGGCACGCTGCCCTTCGGTATGGAATACCCCACCGCCAAGCTGGCTGTATTGACAGAAGGTCAGCTGCTCGTCCGTGGTGAAATCAAAAAGAAACCGAAAAAAGTCGTAACCAACCGCCAGAAACTCAATTCCTTTACCGATCTCACCCCGGGTGATCTGGTCGTTCACGAGCATCACGGCATCGGTCGTTTCGTTGCAATGGAGCAAATGCGCATCGACGGCGCGGTCAAGGACTATATCAAGATCGCCTACGCCGGAACTGATGTGCTGTTCGTCCCTGCCACCCAGCTGGATCTGGTGAGCAAATATATCGGCAACGGCGGCGAAGACGCAACGGTGCGGCTGAATAAAATCGGTACGGATACTTGGCAGAAAACCAAAGCAAAAGCAAGAAAAGCCGCAAAGGATATGGCAGCCCAGTTGATCAAGCTGTATGCCGAGCGAAAGCGGCAGCAGGGCTATGCCTTTGCCGCCGACTCCCCATGGCAGAAGGAATTTGAAGACAACTTTCCCTATCCCGAAACAGACGATCAGCTCCGATGCATTGCCGATATCAAAAACGATATGGAATCCCCCATCCCCATGGATCGGCTGCTGTGCGGTGATGTGGGTTTCGGCAAAACCGAGGTGGCTCTGCGTGCTGTGATGAAAGCCATCATGGACGGAAAGCAGGTGGCGATCATGGTGCCGACCACCGTTCTCGCCCAGCAGCACTATCAGACGGCTCTGGCCCGGTTCCGGGGTTTCCCCGTGAATGTGGATGTGCTCAGCCGGTTCCGTCCTGCCGCCGCACAGAAAAAGACCCTGCAAAACCTGAAATCCGGTGCCGTAGATCTGGTGATCGGCACCCACAAGCTTTTGCAAAAGAGTGTAGAATTCAAGGATCTGGGACTTTTGATCGTAGACGAGGAGCAGCGTTTCGGTGTCAGTCACAAGGAACGGCTGAAGGAGATCTCCAAGGGTGTGGATGTCCTGACCCTCTCTGCCACCCCGATCCCCAGAACCCTCAACATGGCACTTTCCGGCATTCGGGACATGTCTACCATCGAGCAGCCCCCCTCCGACCGCTATCCGGTACAGACCTTTGTGATGGAGCATAACAATGCGATCATTGACGATGCCATCCGGCGCGAGGTGGAACGCGGCGGACAGGTCTATTATCTGCACAACAAGGTGGAAACCATCGACCAGTGCGCCTCTGCTCTGACAAAGCGCATCCCCGGGCTGCGCGTGGGCATCGCTCACGGAAAAATGACTCAGGAGGCTTTGGCGGATGTGATGCAGGCCATGACCGAGGGCGACATTCAGGTGCTTGTATGCACCACCATTGTGGAAACCGGACTGGATATCCCCAACGCCAATACGCTGATCATCGAAAATGCCGATCATTTCGGTCTGAGCCAGCTGCATCAGCTCCGCGGCCGTGTGGGACGATCCACCCGTCATGCCTACGCCTACTTCACCTATCGGCCGGACAAATCCCTGTCGGAAATCGCAGAAAAACGACTTTCTGCCATTCGGGACTTTGCGGAATTCGGCTCCGGTTTCAAGATCGCTATGCGTGATCTGGAGATCCGGGGTGCCGGCAACCTGCTGGGCTCCGAGCAATCGGGTCATCTCACAAGCGTGGGCTATGACATGTACCTGAAACTGCTGGACGAGGCGGTTCTGGAAGAACGGGGTGAGGCACCCAAGGCGCCGGAATGTACCGCCGACCTGAATATCACCGCCAATATCTCCAAGGAATTCGTGGAACGCGGGGAAGAACGAATGGATCTATACCGCAGAATGGCCGCCATCCGCTCCGACGAAGATGCCGACGATCTGCTTGATGAGATCGTTGACCGCTACGGCGAGCCGCCCAAGGGCGTGCTGAATTTGGTTGACATCGCTCTGCTGCGCGCAAAGGCAAAAGCAGTCGGCATCACCGATATCCGCCAGAAAGCCTCCGATGTGCAGTTTACAATGGCAAACCTCAACTTTGAGGCCGTCAGCGCACTGTGCGCAGATCCCGACTATAAAGACCGTGTCCTCTTTGTCGCCTCTGCCAAGCAGCCTACGCTCCGGCTGAAACTCGCCTCCGGCGTGGATCCGCTGAAACAGTGCAAGGTTTTTGTGGAGCGATACACATCCTACGAAAACGCTTAGGAAAAATTTGGCTTTTGTTAACAGATTGTATTTATTTGACACAGAATATTCATTGCAATCCGTTCAGTTTATGTTAGAATATGAGGTAATGAAAAAGAATTCGTGGTCATACCACTGAAGATAGGAGTACCCAATGAAAAAAAAGGGAAAATTCCAACAATCTCGAAAGCGCGAAGATGAAGAGCTGGATCTGGCATTTCAGCAGGCAACCGCCAAGGCAAATAAGAAAAAGCCGGCTCAAGCCGGCACTTCCGGCGAGTCCATGGACCCCGCAAAAAAGAAGAAGATGATCATCACCATCTCCTGTATCGTTGCAGCCATTGTGGTAATCGCCGGCGGCTTTGGTATCTGGTGGTTTATGGATACCACAAAGGACGATGGACTGATCTACAGCAATGTATATGTCTACGGCGTGAATTTGGGCGGAATGACGCCGGAACAGGCGGAAAAAGCCATCCATGATTTGACCGATGATACCTACTCGAAAAAAAATCTGACCATTGAGCTGCCCGACTATGATCTTGTTCTGGCGCCGTCCAGTACCAAGCCTTCACTGGATGTACAGAAACTGGTGGATGCCGCATTCCAGTACGGCAGAACCGGGAACCGATGGCAGAATTATCAGGCAAAGCTCCATTCTGCCCTTTCCAAGCACAATTTGGATGTGCTTTCCTGCCTGTCCCTGGACACCACATACATCACCGACCTGCTGGATCAGGCCGCCAAGGCTGCCGCCAGCGAACTGACCCAGACCAAGGTAAGTGTAGAGGGCAAGGTTCCCGAGTTGAACCGAACCATCGAACAGGCCAACGAGGATCCTGATGTTGTCCACATGAAGATGACCTTCCAGTTGGGCACGCCTTACCGCGCACTGGATACCAAGGCTCTGCTTGATACTATTTTGCAGGCCTATGCAAACAATGATTTCACCACCATCCACGCAAAATACGAGGTAAAGGAACCTGCCCCCATAAACTGGGATAAGCTGTTCAAGGAGCACTGTGTTGCCCCGGTGGATGCCATCCTGAACGAAAAAACATATGAGATCACTCCCGAGGTATTGGGCTACGGCTTTGATATCAAGGATTATACCGAACGTCTGGCCGCCTTCAAGCCCGGCGAAAAAGCAACCTTTGAATTCAACTTTCTCAATCCCAAGGTCACTCAGGCATCCCTGAACGAATATCTCTTTGCAGACTCTCTTGCAAAAGTGGATACCGATCATGTTTACAACCCGAACCGCACCACCAATCTGATCCTTGCGGCTGAGGCCATCGACGGAACGATCGTTCGTCCCGGCGAGATCTTCTCCTTCAATGACATCGTGGGCGAACGAACCGCGGACAAGGGATATCAGCCCGCAGCAATCTACTCCGGCGGCGAAACCATGGATGCCCTTGGCGGTGGCATCTGCCAGGTTGCCTCTACCATCTACTATGCGGCACTTCTGGCTGATCTGGAGATCGTGGAACGCACCGAGCACATGTTTGAGGTATCCTATGTGCCTCCCGGAATGGATGCAACGATCTACTGGAACTCTCTGGACTTCCAATTCAGAAACAATACGGATTATCCCATCCGCATCAATTCCAGTGTCTATGACGGGCAGGTTCATGTAGAGCTGATCGGAACGGACAAGAAGGATTACTATGTGGAAATGTCCTACGAAACCATCTCCGGGCCATTCTATGGGGAAACCAAATACGAGATCCACCCCAAGGACAATCCCGAGGGCTATGAAGAGGGCGATGTGCTCCAGACCGCATATACCGGCAGAACCGTGAGAACCTATCGCCACAAATACGACAAAAAAACCGATGAAGAGATCTCCTGTGACTACGAAGCCACCTCCGATTTCTCCAAGCGCGACAGGATCGTGGTCGCCATCGGCGATCCAAACGGCCCCACAACCCCGGATGGTCGTCCCGTGGAAACCACTACCACACCTCCGACCACGACACAGGCTCCCACCGAGTCATCTGCTGAAACCACTCCCACTGAGTCATCTGCTGAAACCGCTCCCACCGAGTCATCTGCAACAGAACCGGCAGCCTGAAATTGAGTCACTGAAATACCACTTTTCGTTTTGCTATGGCAACGCTGGCCTCCATGATGTTTCATCGATGTCAGCGTTGCTTTTTTCGATCCTGCAAACCAAGGAGGAAATTCTATGCTGCTTGATCTGTTTCTCACCTTCGCAAAGGTCGGAGTAATGACCTTTGGCGGCGGTTATGCCATGCTGCCCATTCTGCAAAGAGAAGTCGTCGATCGCAGGCACTGGTCAACTGAAGAAGAACTGATGGACTATTTTGCCATCGGACAATGCACCCCCGGTATCATCGCGATCAACACCGCAACCTTCGTGGGACAAAAGAACCGTGGCATATGGGGTGGTATTTTTGCCACACTGGGCATGGTCTTCCCATCGCTCATCATTATATCCACCCTCGCCGGAGTGATCGGTGCCTTCTCCCATCTGATCTGGGTGCAGCAGGCATTTGCAGGGATCCGGGTGTGTGTATGTGTCCTGATCCTCAACGCAGTGGTCAAGCTGTTTAAGAAGGCTGTTGTGGATCTGCCCACCCTCCTGATTTTCGCCGTGGTGACACTGGGCAGTTTCCTGACTCCCATCAGTCCGGTGCTGTTCGTTCTGGTATCCGCAGTTTCCGGGATCATCCTCAAAAATCTGGGAGGCAAGAAAAGATGAGCATCCTGTTTTCTCTGTTTTTCCAATTTTTTAAGGTGGGGCTTTTCGCTGTGGGCGGCGGCATGGCAACGATCCCATTCCTGTACAGCATGTCCGATGCCACAGGATGGTTCACATATAACGATCTTGCCAATATGATCGCCGTCAGTGAATCCACCCCGGGCCCAATCGGAGTAAACATGGCAACCTATGTGGGATTTGTTACCGGTATGCACACCGGCGGCAGTGTCTTGGCCGTTTTGGGCGCCGTTTTTGCTACCCTCGGGCTGGTTACTCCCTCCATTATCATCATTCTTCTGATTGCCTCTGTCCTGAAAAGTTTCCGGAACAACCGCCATGTAAACAGCGCCTTTTACGGACTCCGACCTGCATCCGCCGGACTGATCGCCGCTGCCGGACTGAGTGTTCTGACTGCCAATCTATTCTTCCACTCGGATGCCCTCCACGGCTTTGCTCGGATCAACTGGAAGGGATGGCTCCTTGCAGGCGTGCTGTGGCTGCTGACCAATCGTGTGAAGGCGACCAAAAACCTCCATCCTATCATCTTCATCGGGTTGTCCGCATTGGCAGGAATCCTTTTTTCCATGCAATAACCCCATATGTCACCATAAAAGGCTGCTGATCCGTGTGATTGGCAGCCTTTTTTCACTGTCCTGTTCCCATTACAGACGCACATCCCGTCCACCCGATCCTCGACAATATACGCCCTTGGGGATTGCGGTATAGCACGGAATATGGTAAGATGAAGAAAAATCATACAGTGAATTTTGCACAGACTTATGGGGCAGGTTCCACCCCTCCCGGTCTGCATCAACATGTAAATCGAACATTTCAATCACATGGCGGTGAGTATTATTGAATCAAAATCATGTCTTTTTATCTACCGTAGATCCAAACGCCCATCTTTTGGCTCAAAAATATGGGTTTGGACTGGAGTTTGCCGAATTCTGTACGGCATGGAATTTGGATGATGAATTTCCCTCCACAGACGCAGCCGTCCGTGAAAAACTGCAATTCTCTGACCGATATACCCTGCATGGGCCATTCAACGAGCTGTTTCCCTGTGCCATCGATCCCAAAGCACGGGCACTTGCCGCATCCCGCTATCAGCAGGCCATCGCTGTTGCCCAAAGCTATGGCATCCGGAAGATCATCCTGCACGGGGGATACAACCCTTGGCTGTATTTCCCCTGTTGGTATACGGAGCAGTCCATCCTGTTTTGGAAAGACTTTGCAGCCTGTATCCCCGCGGACATGACCATCTGCGTAGAGAACGTTCTCGAGGAAGAGCCCAAGATGCTGTCCGAAATCATCAGAGCCGTGGACAGCCCCAGACTCCGGATGTGCCTTGATGTGGGACACGCACATGCCTATTCAAAAGCAGATGTATTTGATTGGATCGAGCAGTGCAGTGATGTAATTGCGCATTTTCATGTCCACAACAACGACAAATCCTGGGATACCCACAGTCCATTGAACGAAGGGACGATCCCCATGGAGCGGCTATTGCATACCATCGAAACCCGCTGCCCCGGTGCGACCATCACACTGGAGCTGCCCGATGCCGAGTCATCGATCCACTGGCTTATGAACAACGGTTTATGGGAGGTATAAACATGGATCTGAATACATTGATTAACGCAATTTCTCCACTGGATGCGTCTGCAATGGCCGCCGCCCGGGAGCGGCAGGCGCAGCTGGCAAAGCCTCCCGGCAGTCTTGGCCGTCTGGAGGATCTTTCCGTCCAGATCGCCGGTATCACCGGCAGGCTGAACAATCACATCGACGATGCCTGTCTGCTTGTTTTCGCCGCGGATAACGGCGTTGTGGAGGAAGGGGTTTCCAGTGCACCCCAGTCTGTCACCCTGCAGCAGACCATCAATCTTACCCGAGCCAAAACCGGTGCATCCGTTTTGGCAAGCCATTTCGGTGACCGGGTGATTGTGTGCGATGTGGGTGTCAATGCAGACATCAAAGAACCGGCAGTCCTCAACAAAAAGATCGCCTACGGCACGCAGAATATCGCAAAAGGCCCTGCCATGACTCGGGAACAGGCACTCCGTGCCATCACGATCGGCGCTGAGCTTGCACAAAATACTCAGGCGGATGCTTTCGGCATCGGCGAAATGGGTATCGGAAATACGACCACCTCTTCTGCCGTGCTGTCGGTACTGCTGGACTTGCCCGTAGAAACCGTCACCGGAAGAGGCGGCGGTATTACGGAAGAAAGCTTTCAGAAAAAGAAACAGGTGATTGCCCAAGCGATCTGCATCAATCAGCCCGATCCATCCGATGTGGTGGATATCCTTGCAAAGGTGGGCGGTTTTGATCTTGCCGCAATGTGCGGTGCATTCCTGGGGGCAGCAGCCTCCCACCGTCCCGTGGTCATCGACGGGCTGATCTCTGCCGTGGCTGCCCTGTGTGCCGCAAGGCTCTGCCCGGATGCCTGCCGGTATTTTGTCCCCAGTCATGCCTCCTACGAAATCGGCTACCAGAAGGCCATGGCCGCAATGGAACTCGAGCCGATCTTCCTGCTTGGGATGCGTCTGGGCGAAGGCAGCGGCTGCCCACTCGCCTTCCGTGTACTGGATGCCGCCTGCGCCGTCCTGAACGATATGGCCACCTTTGATCAGGCCGGCATCAATGACGAATATCTGGAGGAGATCCGTCAGGGTGACCAATTCACTGTGGAGGGCGCAAAATGATCGTTTTTATCACCGGCGGTGCAAAAAACGGAAAATCCTCCCTTGCTCAGGATCTGGCCGTTTCCCTCTCCAAGGGCGGAACGCACTATTATATTGCAACCATGATCCCCAGTGACGACGAGGATCTGGAGCGGATCCGTCTGCACCGGGAAGATCGTGCCGGCATGGGATTTGAAACCGTGGAGTGTGGAAGGAACATTCTCTCCTGTCTGAGCCATGTGGATCCAAGCGGCTCATTCCTTCTGGACAGTGCCACCGCTCTGCTGCTGAATGAACTGTTCCCGGATCCCACCAGCTGCCGGATGGATGTAGATGCGGCATATCGCTGCGGCGATGATCTGGTGCAGTTCGCCAAATCGGTAGGCAATATCGTGATCGTCAGCGACTACATCTATTCTGATGCCGAGCGATATGACGAGGTCACCGAAACCTACCGAAAATGCCTTGCTGCCATCGACCGCAAGCTGGCTGCCGTCAGTGACACGGTGTTGGAAGTGTCTGCCGGAAACATCTTCGCACACAAGGGAGGACTGCCCGCATGAAAACATATCTCCATGCCTATGCCATGTGCCAGTCCATGTTCTGTGCGATCCCCTGTCCGTGGAACATCTGGGATGAAGAGGCTCGGGACAGGATGCTGCTGTTTCTACCTGCGGTGGGTCTGCTGATCGGTCTGATCTGGTGGGCTGCCGCATGGCTGTGCCGCATACTTTCCCTTCCGGTGCTCGTTATGGCTTTCATTCTGTGTGCATATCCGTATTTTGTCACCGGTTTCATCCATCTGGACGGATTTATGGATGTCACGGATGCAGTGAAATCCTGCCGGGATCTGTCCCGGCGCCGTGAGATCCTGAAGGACTCTCATGTGGGCTCTTTTTCCGTCATCAACTGCATCCTTCTGATGCTTGCCCAATTTGCTTTCTTTGCATCGGCGCCCATGGATGCAGATATCCGCATTCTGATCTTTGTCCCCATCCTGAGCCGCTGCTGCTCCTCACTGGCTGTGACTGTCCTGCCCCCCATGTCCACAAGCCAGTATGCCAATCAGCGAAAGCCGCGCTCCCATGTCACTGCACTGAGCATCATGCTGTGCATCACTGTGGCACTGGGCTTTGTGGTTTGCGGAAGATACGGGCTGTGTCTGCTTGGCGGTCTACTGGGCTATGCCATTCCCCTGCGTCGGTCTTACCGCTCTCTGGAGGGGATGAACGGCGATATCTCCGGCTACGCATTGACCCACTGCGAGCTTGCAGCCGCTGCTGTCTTCGCTATTTTATAAGGAGGGATCCCCATGAATTTGATTATCGGCGGTGCCTATCAGGGCAAATTGGACTTTGCGATTTCCAATTACCATTACAAGCCTCAGGATATCTTCACTTGCACCGGAAGTGAGATCGATTTTTCCACAGGTTGTATCGATCATGTGGAAGAATTCGTACTTGCATGCGTGAAAGAACACAAAGACCCCGTTGCCTACTTCAAAGCCCACGAACCCCAGTGGCGCAGCAGCACCCTGATCTGTCAGGATCTGTTTTGCGGGGTTGTGCCCCTTGGGGCAGAAATGCGTGCTTGGCGGCAGAATACCGGTCTGCTCTGTCAGTACCTCAGCAAGGAGGCTGATCAGGTCAGCAGAATTTTTTGCGGACTGGAGCAGCGTCTGAAATGAGTACCATCTACTTGATCCGCCACGGAAAGACCGCCGCAAATGAACAGCACCTGTACTGCGGAAGTACCGATCTTTCACTATCCGAAGGCGGCATTGCAGACCTAAAGCAGCTGCACTATCCGGTTGGCAGTCCTCGTTTCGTCACCAGTGGGATGAAACGGACAAATCAGACCCTGCAGATCTTATTCGGAGATGTACCATTTTCCGTAGAGCCCCAATTCCGCGAGGTGGATTTTGGGGATTTTGAGATGCAAAGCTACGAAACCCTCAAGCAGCGCCCGGACTATCAGCAGTGGCTGTCGGGAAATAACGATGAGAATATTCCTCCCCACGGAGAAAGCGGCGCACAAATGACCCAGCGGGTGATCGCAGCCTTTGACCGATACGCAAAGGTGCAGGAGGATCTGGTTATCGTCACCCATGGCGGTGTCATCGCAGCCCTCATGGCACACCTGTTTCCCGAGGAAGGAAAGAACCGTTACCAGTGGCAGCCTCAGCCCGGTCACGGCTATGCATTGACAAACCATACCTATGCCGTGCTAGGATCCGCAACATAAACAAAAGGAACAGGCCCATCAGCATCAGCCGATGAGCCTGTTCCTTTATATTACTTACGGTAGGAGCTTAATCATAGATGTACATTCCAAAGAATGACAACTGTCTGGGGCCGCAATCATAATCCATCTCACATCGATCCGCCAGTTTCTTGACAAAGACACAATAGGCAGACATGCAGGAGTATTGCAGATCCGGAAAACGACAGGGCTTTGCCTGTGTGATGGCACAGGGCTTACATAGACTGCAGCCGCTGGCACCCACCAGAAATCCGTCACAAGCCTCTGCTCTGGCTTGCTTCATCAGGCGGATCGCTGATGCATTGTGCGCACCCTTCGCCTGTTTGATCGCCGATGTATCAGAATAATCCTCAATATCCCAAATGGTTTGCAGAACCAGTGCTTTTTTATGGGACAAAACCTTTTGTTTCATATATTCCGGCGAACCGCAATCAGGGGGACACGAATAATTCACCCCATACTGTCCGCAAAGGTTTTCTTCGCAAAAAGGTCGAAAAGACGGATCGAACACGATATCTGCGGTATCGATCACCACCGCTGCTGCAAAGCCTTCGTCCACTGCACACTGAACCAAATGCTCATCGGTCATACGAACACCTCTTTTGAATCGAAAAAATCATTTGCAATGCTGCTTTGGATCCCTGCTGCACACAATAATCCGTGCAGCCTGAATCAGTGTTTGGTGCGCTGCACCCGGAAGGGCTACCCGAAAAGAAGGGGGAAACTTTTCGGCATCCGAGTACAGCAAAGGCTGCGGCAACTCTGTATACAGAATTGCTGCAGCCGTTTTTATGCACCAAATACTACCAGTCCCCGTACTTGCAGGTTCTGGTAAAAAGCATCGTTTAAGCAGTTCTCCTGACTTACGCATCAGCAGTATCCGCAAGGCCTTCTCAGAGTTACCTCCAATGACCGGCTTTCGCCAAATGCGGACACCTCCACGCTCACAGTGGCGGTACCGTTCGTGAATTACACACGATTCTCGATTATCCCCAAAATCTGTTACCAATAAAGGGGCACTCAAACTGATATTCTCTTTTCGCACTAAGAATATCACCGTCGATTCCATTTGTCAACGATTTTCTAAACCATCATCCCGGAGTATCCCCCGAGCAAGGTTATGAAATTTGACAATCTGCTCTGTGCTACATTGAAAAGTGCTGTTATTTCTACCGAAAGAACCCAGGATTTTCATAGAAATACGCGTTATTTTCACATAATAAACCAAATCTTCATATCAGAATACGATATTCGCGAACGATTCCGTATCCTTGTATATATCGTACACGCTAACCCGGGATCTCTCCCATGAATTTCGAATACTTTTTATAACACCCCACAAAGATAGACGCGGCTGCACAGCTGAAACACAGATCAGGCTTGTAAGGGGTGCCTCCCAGCAATTATCCGTCAGGCGGATCAACGCACCTTCAATTCCTATGTTTCGTCCCCATATTCCTTTTCACACAAAGCCACAGCCCCAAGGATCGCCTGCCCTATCCAACCTTCTATCAGCGTATTCAACATATTCCCTCTCTCAATTCAACACATGCTTGTAACAATGTAACAAGTATGTAATTTTGTAACAATCGCTGTATTTTTCTGCCGTTTTTCACAATGTAAAATGTAACGAAAATTTGAATTCTCCCCTTGACAAACAACTATGTATGCGCTAAGATGTACGAGGTTAGTAGATACTAACCATTCTGTTCGCCAACATGTTAGGTATCGCTAACCAAACGGATCAAACGATCTTTGGAATGGGTGATGACCACAAAACGGCACAGAGCCTTTGCCATTCGCAGCTGACTGATACTAACGCAGATCGACCCACACGGCAGATGCCGTTTTCTATTTGCGCATTGGTTAGGCATGGGTAACTCCGTTGAAGACGCTGTCTGTAATGCAGTACGCTGTTCGATCCGGTGTAAAAGCTGTAAATTGATCCACTAAGGATTTAGAATAAGAGGAGGAATCTACCATGAGAATTGCTTTGACAGGCAATCCTAACAGCGGTAAAACCACCATGTACAATGCGCTGACCGGTCGTAACGAGCGTGTCGGCAACTGGGCCGGTGTTACCGTTGAGAAGAAAGAACATCCAATTAAGAAGAGTTTTTACAACAGCAGTGAGGAACTGATCGCAGTTGACCTGCCCGGTGCATACTCCATGTCCCCGTTCACCTCTGAAGAGAGCATCACAAGCTCTTATGTAAGAAACGAAAACCCCGATGTCATCATCAACATCGTCGATGCCACCAACCTGAGCCGCAGCCTGTTCTTTACCACGCAGCTGCTGGAGCTGGGCATCCCCGTTGTCGTTGCACTGAACAAGACCGATATCAACGATAAGAAGGAAACCAAGATCGACGCTGATGCCCTTTCTGCAAAGCTGGGCTGCCCCGTTGTGAAGACCATTTCCACTTCTGCTACCGGTCTGCAGGAAGTCGTTCAGAAGGCTGCCGAAAGCAGAGGCAGAGCACAGCGCGCTCCCTACACACAGGGCAATATCGACCTGACCAGCAAGCAGGCGGTTGAAGATGCTGATAAAAAGCGCTTTACCTTTGTCAACGGCATCGTTTCCAAGGTTGAGACCCGTAAGATCCTGACCAAGGAAAAGAACTTTCAGGATAAGATCGACGCCATCCTGACCAACCGCTGGCTGGGTATCCCCATCTTTGCTGTGGTCATGTTCCTGGTGTTCGATATTTCCCAGTCCACTCTCGGCCCGTTCCTTGCCGATACATTGGTCGGTTGGATCGAGATTTTCCAAGGCTGGGTCGCAGGTCTTGTAGAAAACGCATCTCCCCTGCTGCAGTCCCTTCTGGTTGACGGCATCATCGGCGGTGTCGGCGCCGTTGTCGGTTTCCTGCCTCTGGTCATGGTCATGTACTTCCTGATCGCACTTCTGGAAGACTGCGGCTATATGGCTCGTGTTTCCGTCGTTCTCGACCCCATCTTCAAGAAGGTCGGTCTGTCCGGCAAGTCCGTTATTCCCTTTGTCATCGGCACCGGCTGCGCAATCCCCGGCATCATGGCATGCCGTACCATCCGCAACGAGCGTGAGCGCAGAGCCACCGCTATGCTGACTCCCTTCATGCCCTGTGGTGCAAAGCTGCCTGTTATCGCCCTGTTCGCCGGCGTTTTCTTCGCTGATGCATCTTGGGTCGGCACTCTGATGTACTTTGTGGGTATCCTTCTGATCTTCCTCGGTGCTCTTCTGGTCAACAAGATCTCCGGCTATAAGAACCGGAAGTCCTTCTTCATCATGGAGCTGCCCGAGTACAAGGTTCCCTCTCTCAAGCGTGCATTCATTTCCATGTGCGGCCGTGGCTGGGCATATATCGTCAAGGCCGGCACCATCATCCTGCTGTGCAACACCGCTGTTCAGATCATGCAGAGCTTCAACTGGAGCTTCCAGCTGGTAGAAGAAGGCATGGAGAGCACCTCCATCCTTGCATCCATTGCATCTCCCTTTGCTGTGCTGCTGGTGCCTCTGGGCTTTGGTGTGTGGCAGCTGGCTGCCGCATCCATCACCGGCTTTATCGCAAAGGAGAATGTGGTCGGCACTCTGGCTGTGTGCTATGGTGTCACCAACTTCATTGATATCGAAGAAAATGCACTGATCGGCGGTGCAACCGAAGTTGCAACCATCCTGCATTTGACCAAGGCTGCCGCTCTGGCTTGCCTGATGTTCAACCTGTACACACCTCCCTGCTTTGCAGCACTGGGTGCTATGCACTCTGAGATCAAGGATCGCAAGTGGATGTTCGGCGGCATCGCTCTGCAGCTGTGCACCGGCTATACCGTAGCTTTCCTGGTCTACCAGATCGGTACCCTGATCACCACCGGCGCTGTGGGCTCCGGTTTCCTGCCCGGTCTGATCGCCGTTGCTGTTATGGCAGGTTTCGTAACCTACCTGTGCATCAATGCGGACAAGAAGCTGAACGCTGAATACGCATTGAGCGGAAAGAAGTAATCCTATGGCTGATTTTATCATTATTGCAATTCTTGTTGTAATTCTGGGCGCTGCTGCGTGGTATATCCGCAAGGCGAAAAAAAGCGGCAAGAAGTGCATCGGCTGCCCTGACGGCTGCTCCTCCAAATCCGGTGAAAGCAGCTGTTCCTGCGGCGGATCCTGCGGATCAGGTTGTTCCTGTCACGCAGATCACTGATCATTATGGGAGGCGTAATTCATTTGCGCCTCCCATTTTCTTATAGGTGGAAAAATTATGGAACACGAAATGACAGAAAATACCTTGTTTGGATACCAAGCCACTGCCTTGACCGCAGGGCAGAACGATGCCGTATATGTCTTCCCCGAGGCAGACGGCGAAGTCCGGATGCACTACTACTCCGTATTTCCCGGGATCGCTCTGGTATACGAGGATGTTCACTCCCACATGTGCAATTTCCGGCGCAGGATATCCGACCATATTTTTGAGATCCATCACTGCCGGGAAGGGCGTCTGGAGGGATCGGCTCAAAATGACCTGTTCTATATGGGGCCGGGCGATCTTTCCGTATGCCGCCCCAAAGACGGCGCTCATGCGATCCACTATCCCCTGCACCACTACCACGGGATCACCGTGATCATCGATGTGGAGCAGGCCCCCCACTGTCTTTCCTGTTTTCTGGCGGATGTGAATGTTCAGCCAAAGACTCTGATGCAGAAATTCTGTCAGAACTCCGAGGTCTTTGTGGCGCGCTCCATGCCCTCCATCGCCCATGTTTTCGAGGAGCTTTACTCCGTGCCGGACTCCATCCGAACCGGCTATCTGAAGGTGAAGATCCTGGAGCTGATGCTGTTTCTCAGCAGCATCGATGTCCGGACGGATGAATTTTCCAACCGCTGTTTCTCCAACACCCAGAAGGTACTGGCTGAGAATGTTGCCGGATATCTGATGGAGCATATGGACGAAAAAATCACCCTTGAACAGCTATGTGAGATCTTTCATGTATCCGGAACCCAGATCAAATCCAGTGTGAAGGGTGTTTTCGGTGTTTCCCTGTACCACCTGATCCGGATCCAGAAAATGCAGTCCGCTGCAAAGCTGCTGCAGGAAACCGATATGACGATCCTTGAGATCGCCGGATGCCACGGCTATGACAATCCCAGTAAATTTGCCGGAGCATTCAAAGCGGTAGTCGGCGTCACCCCGAAGGAATTCCGAAACATGCCCATTCCGTTGGAAAATATCTTCTCGTGATCTCTCATGCACTGAGCATTTGTCCAAATGGAGCCTGATTCCGTCCGATTGGAGCGGAACAGGCTCCTTCTTCGTTGTATGATATCAGCATCCTAACTGACACCGATCCTCTTCGGGTTGGTTAGTTAAAACTAACCAAAAGGAGTATGATACACCATGAGTGTTGTGATTGTAGGTGGAAACGAACGGATGAGCCGTCGTTATAAGGAGCTATGTGAGCAATACAACTGTACCGCAAAGGTCATCATTGAAATGAATGGCGCTCTGCGTAATATGGGCACACCGGATCTTCTCGTCCTGTTTACCAATACGGTTTCCCACAAAATGGTGAACTGTGCACTCAGCAGCATCAAGGGGCAGAATGTTAATGTGGCCCGCTGTCATTCCAGTTCCATGTCTGCCCTGCGCAGCATTCTGGATGAGCATGTAGGATAAGGAGGCTTGGCATGTCCGAGGAACTGTTTATTCGTCACTGCTCGCCCACGCTGGCACGACTGAAAGCCGGCAGCATGTTTTCCTGCCCATGTCATTCCCGCAAGGAGCTGACGGAATATCTATGTCGGGTGAACCGCGTTCTGGTTCCCAAGGGACTCCGGGTACTCCCCCTGCGCCAGAGAAACGGCCGTGCGCTGATTTATGTCTACCGACCCAAGGCCATTGAGAAGGTATTGAAGGATCAGCTTGCACTCTCTGTTCTGGACAGATACGGATACACCGACCCCCATGTAGAGCAGTGTGTATGCCGATTGGTGAGCCGTTTCCAGTCCTCTGAGGAATTCCCCCATGAGGTCGGACTGTTTCTGGGCTATCCGCCGGAGGATGTATGTGGGTTCATCGAAAACAAGGCATGCGGACAGAAATGCGTCGGATGCTGGAAGGTTTACGGCGATGAAGATGCCGCCAAAAAGACCTTCGCCCTGTACAAGAAGTGTACGGATATCTATTGCTCCCAATGGGAAAAAGGAAAAAGCATCGAACAGCTGACAGTTGCCGGCTGATTCGTAAATAAAGAAAGGTTGATTGAATATTATGTCTAAGATTGCAGTTGTTTATTGGAGCGGTACAGGCAACACCGAGGCTATGGCCTCTGAGGTAGCAGACGGTGCAAGAGCAAAAGGCGCCGAAGTGCTGCTGACAAACTGTGCCGATTTCTCTTCTGATATGATGGATACATACGATGCGATTGCCTTTGGCTGTCCCTCCATGGGCTCTGAGGTTCTGGAAGAGGATGAATTCCAGCCGCTGTTTGACTCCTGCCAGAGCAAGCTGGGCGGCAAGAAGATCGCACTGTTCGGTTCCTACGGTTGGGGTGACGGCGAATGGATGCGCAACTGGGAGGACACCTGCCGGGATGCCGGTGCGGTTCTCGTGTGTGACAGTGTGATCTGTCAGGAAACTCCCGATGACGAAGCAAACGAAGCGTGCCAGGCACTCGGCGCTGCTTTGACAAATTAAAATACCTCCTAAAAAACAAGAGCCTGAAAAGGCTCTTGTTTTTTGCACAAAAAGACTTCAAAATGTTTTCATATTCTACATCATTTGACAGATTGACATGGTAATTTTTTTGTGCTACTATATCAAAGTTAGTAATCGCTAACTTAGCGATTACATTTTTATGCCCTGTCAGTTAGTAACTACTAATTCATTTCTCGATTTACGGGAGGTATAACATGAAACAGCGCAAATCCACAGAAGATTATCTGAAAATCATTTATATCTTATCCAAAAGTCAGGAAGTGCATGCCTGTCTGATCGCTCAGGAGCTCAATCTCTCCCGTCCGACAGTCAGTGTCACACTGAAGCGTCTTGCAAAGGAAGGGTTCCTGAAGATCGATCAGTCAAATGTAATTCAGCTAACGGATCTGGGTTATCAAACTGCAAAATACACCTTTGAACGACACAAGGCTTTGCAGGATTTTCTCGTGAGTCTGGGGGTTGAGGAAAACATCGCATCTCAGGATGCCTGCGAAATGGAGCACGGATTGGGGGTCGAGAGCTACGCTGCGCTGAAACGGCTGATCGCTCAAAATCAAGATGACGAAGATCCCGAACTTGATGCCCCAAGGTCATGCACCGATCCAAACGAAAACACAAATAAAAATGCAGGAGATTAACCAACTATGATGATTGACAAACGACTGGTTGGCACAGTCAAAGAAAGCAAAAAGTACATTATTGCCAATGTCCTGCTGCAATGGGTCTCCCTCCTTGCCAATATTACCATGATGGCGACCTTTGCAGTCCTTCTACAAAAAATCTACACACAGACTGCTGTCAGCAAAACATACACCATCACCGCTCTGATCGCTCTGGGCATGATCGTCATTCGTTTTTGCTGCACCACTGCCGCAAGCCGTATGGGGTATCTGTCCTCCAAGACGGTAAAGCGCACACTCAGAGAGCTCATCTATCGCAAGCTGCTGCGTCTGGGAACCTCCTACAAGGAGCAGGTTCAGACCAGTGAGGTCGTTCAGCTGGCAACGGAAGGCATTGAGCAGCTGGAAACCTACTTCGGCGCCTTCCTGCCTCAGTTTTTCTATGCAATGCTGGCGCCCATCACTCTGTTTGTGGTGCTGAGCTTTATCAACCTCCCGTCTGCCATTGCCCTTCTCGTATGTGTCCCCCTGATCCCCATTTCCATTGCCGCTGTTCAGACCTGGGCAAAAAAGCTCCTCAGCAAGTACTGGGGGCAGTATACTGCACTGGGCGACACATTTCTGGAGAATTTGCAGGGTCTGACCACGCTGAAGATCTATCAGGCAGATGAATTCAAGCATCAGCAGATGAACCAGCAGGCTGAAAGCTTCCGCAAGATCACCATGAAGGTTCTGACCATGCAGCTCAATTCCATCACGATCATGGATCTGATTGCCTATGGCGGTGCTGCACTGGGTGTCATTCTGGCAGCGACTCAGTTCCGTGCCAACCATGTGGATCTGGCAGGATGTCTTCTGATCATTCTGCTTGCCGCTGATTTCTTCCTGCCCATGCGATTGCTCGGCTCCTTCTTCCACATCGCCATGAACGGCATGGCTGCATCCGACAAGATCTTCAGACTGTTGGATCTGTCCGAGCCGGAGCATAAGGAGCATCTCGTCCCCGACGACTGCACCATCCGCTGTCAGGATCTCTCCTTCGGTTATGAAAAGGATCGCCAGATCCTGCATCAGGTGAATATGACCTTCCCCAAGGGTAGTTTCACCGCCATTGTGGGCGAAAGCGGATGCGGCAAATCCACCATGGCATCCATTCTGATGGGCAGAAATCAGGGCTATACCGGCACCGTCACCGTAGGTGATACACCGCTTTGCGAGATCTCCGAGCAGAGCCTGATGGAGTCGTTCACCTATGTCAGCCACCAGAGCTACCTGTTCAAGGGCACTGTCCGCGAAAATCTGCAAATGGGCTGTCCCGATGGGGATGACACCATGTTCTGGGACGCTCTGGAAAAGGTCAATCTGGCCGCTTTCCTCCGGAGCGAACAGGGTCTGGATACGCCCCTGAACGAAAAAGCCTCCAATCTCTCCGGCGGTCAGTGTCAGCGTCTGGCTCTTGCCAGAGCCCTGCTGCACAACAGCCCTGTTTACATTTTTGACGAAACCACCTCTAATATCGATGTTGAAAGCGAAAACGACATGATGGCACAGATCTATCAACTGGCCAAGACAAAGACCGTTATCCTGATTTCCCACCGTCTTGCAAATGTGGTGGGCGCCGATAACATCTATGTTCTGGAAAAAGGACACATCTGTGAATCCGGTACCCACGAGAACTTGTTAAAGCAGAACGGTGCTTACTCCAAACTCTGGGCAACACAACAAGAATTGGAGAACTACACGAAAGGAAGCACACTATGAAAAGAAGTGGATTTGGGGTCATGTCCCGTTTGATCGGTCTGGTAAAACCCCTTACCGGCTATATGACACTGGCTGTTTTCATGGGACTGGTCGGTCATCTATGCGCCACCTTCATCACCGTATTCGGCGGCTACGCAGTTCTGAACCTATTGGGGATCGATGTACCTTTGTCCCTGACAGCCGTATTTGTATGTTTGGTCATCTTTGCATTGCTCCGCGGCGTGCTCCGCTACGCCGAGCAGGCATGCAACCATTTTATCGCCTTCAAGCTCCTTGCCCTGCTGCGTGACAAGGTATTTGCCGCCCTTCGCGTTCTCAGCCCTGCAAAACTGGAGGGCAAGGACAAGGGCAACCTCATCAGCATCATCACCTCTGATATCGAATTGCTGGAGGTTTTCTACGCCCACACCATCTC
>JARHYV010000253.1 GCA_029258495.1 Faecousia sp.
AAACCGGAGGAATCTCTGTGCATATCCATTGGGATGGACATGGTGCGCTTGAATTTTGGACTCTTTTCATCCAAAAACCACATTTGCAGGAACATCAGAGTAAAGCTGCGTGTAGCCTCGCCCTTGACCATGACGGCAGCATCCTTCCAGTGACCATGCTTTGGAAATTCGTTGATGTACTCATCAGCGAGATTGATGCCTCCGGTAAAGGCGGTATGGCCATCGATCACCAAGATCTTCCGGTGATCTCGATAATTATAATGGGTGGAAACAAACGGAGTGATCGGTGCGAACATTTTGCACTTGATGCCCAACTGGTTCAGCAGCTGAGGATAATTATGGGGAAGTGTCGAGAATTCGCATGTCCCATCATACATCATGCGTACATCCACACCTTCGCTTGCTTTTCTTGCCAGGATCTCAAGTACCTGTCCCCACATCGTCCCTTCGTGAACGATAAAGTATTCCAGATAAATAAAATGCTCTGCCTTTTCCAGTTCAAAAAGCATTTGTTCAAATTTTGCCTCTCCGGTGGGGAAATAAGTTACATCCGTGTTTTCGTACACAGGATAGCAGCCGTTTCTTGTGATATAGCGGGCAAGGGCTGCAACACCGGGGGCAGAATATTGCAGGCGGTTCATAGTTGCCTGAGATTGTGGGATGATATTTTTGGTTCGTTCACTCAGCTGGGTCACTCGGTTTTTTAATGCGCGGTGTCCGATATCCAGCTGGGTATACAAGTAAAACAATCCGCCGAATGCAGGCAGGATCACGATCACGACCAACCATGTGAGCTTTACGGTAGGGTCTGCATCGCTGTTCAGCAGATAAAGTGCCATAAAAGCGGAAAAGATGACGGTTGCACTGTAAACCTGAGGCAGAAACGATTCAAACCGGCTGAAAAGATACCCAAACAAAAGGATTTGAACGACCAACAAAAGCAAGATCAATCCCAATCGGCTGAACACAGCGGAGACAAATCCCTTTTTACTTTTGTCAAGAAGAGAGATCCCCTTCTTTTTTACATTTTCTTTCATATCATATATACCTTTCCGTGTGTTCGATTCTTGCTGATAATATAGCATATTTCCGGATTTCTGTAAAGGAACAGAAGAAATCGGGAGAGATTTACTTTTACATCCGGATGACTTATAATCATACGCATTGAAACTTCATAAAGTCTTAAACATTTCCCCACTTTCTATTTAAGGTTTGTATTCTTATAATGATAGCCAAGGAGGGCAGGAAGTATGTACAATATTTTGATTTGTGATGACGAACAGGACATTGTGAAAGCGCTGAAAATCTATTTAACGAACATTGACTTTTGCTTTTACGAGGCATCCACCGGAAAGCAGGCAGTCGAGCTTGTTGAACAGAACGATATCCATCTGGTTTTGATGGATATCATGATGCCTGTGATGGATGGAATTTCTGCAATGGTAAAAATCCGGGAGAAAAGCAATGTTCCGATCATTCTTCTTACGGCGAAAAGTGAGGATACCGACAAAATTCTGGGGCTGAACACAGGTGCGGACGACTATATCACCAAACCGTTCAACCCGGTTGAAGTGATCGCAAGAGTTCGTTCTCAGCTGCGCAGATATGTTCAGCTGGGCGGACGCACCGTATCCCAGGAAACCTATGTGCTCGGTGGGGTCGAGTTGGACGATCGACAGAAACAGGTGACAGTGGATGGAGATCTGATCTCTCTGACACCCACGGAGTACGAGATCTTAAAGCTGCTGATGAAAAATCCCGGCAAGGTATTCGACCCCAAGGAGATCTATCGGGAGGTATGGAACGAATCGCCCGTTGGCAGTGACAATACGGTGGCGGTTCATGTGCGGCATCTTCGGGAAAAAATCGAAATCAACCCAAGTGAGCCAAGATACCTGAAGGTGGTCTGGGGCAGAGGATACAAAATGGAGAAAGGGGAATTATAATGGGCATGTTTTCAGGGCAAAATAAAAAAACGGAAAAGTCTGATGTACGGTACAAAACGCCGATATCCCACACCATGACGGCAAAAGTCATTGCATTTCTGCTGACGCTTATCATGGCATCGGTTTTTGCGGTATCTGTTGTAGGTGTGACGCTGGCGTTTCAGCTGGAACTGTATACAAGACCTATTGAAACGGTGCGCAAGGAGCAATTCAGTGACATTTCGGTGTCCGTCGCTCAGTATGCTGCCACGAATATCATGAGGCATCAGGATACCTTTGAGATGAAACAGCTTGCAGACTATAATGTTGCAGGCGTGACCCTTGAAACAGTGGGAAAGGATCCGGGAAAATGGTCATATGGTGATGCCAAGGAGTCTGCCCATCAGCACGGTTATTCCACAACGCTGTATTGGGACGGACAAAGTGCATGGAAATTTTATGAGCGTGATTATGTTTATGATGAAGACACCGCTCGGGAAATGACAGAACTAAAGGTGACAGTTTATGTCCCGGACAGTCTGGAGCGCTATGACGATTACTACTATGCAGATAAGCTGATTTCCTTTGGATACAGAATGCGGTATCTGCCGTTCCTTTTTGGCATCGTCTCTCTGATTGGAACCATCATTTGCTTTGTATTCCTGATGTGCAGTGCAGGTCATCGCAGAGGATCACCGGATGTTCAGCCGGGATGGGGGACAGGGATCCCGGTGGATCTGCTTTCAGTGGTGTATCTCCTCGCGATATTTCTGACATTCCAGTTTGCGGTAGAGTCCGGATATTGGGCGGATGCGCTTGTTAATATTGGTCTGCTTACTCTGGCGGGGGTGTTTGCCATCGCTATTACGCTTGGAATGAGCATGAGCATCGCCGTGCGGCTGAAGCTTGGGAAATGGTGGAAGAACAGCATTATTTACTATGTTTTGAGGGTTACATGGGTGGTAATCAGAAAAATCGGCAGAGCTCTGGGGCGTATTTTGGGAATGCTGCGGCAGCTGCCGCTGGTATGGAAGAGCATGGCGATCTATTTTGGAGTTTCTGTGATCGAAATCTTGATTGCATTTATTTTCGAGATGGATTTTGGAATTTTCCTGATTTTGTGGATGCTTGTACGGTTGCTTGTGATGCCCTTCGTTGTTTTGTATATCACGCTGATGCTCCGAAAGCTTCAGGAGGGAGGCAAGGCAATCGCAGAGGGGGATCTCAGCTACCAGATCAATACGGAGCATATGCTGCCTGAGTTCAAAAAGCATGCGGAGAACCTGAACCAGATCGGCGAAGGAATGACCTTGGCTGTGGAGCAGCGGCTGAAAAGCGAGCGAATGAAGACGGAGCTGATCACAAATGTTTCCCACGACATCAAGACACCGCTGACCTCCATCATCAATTATTCGGATCTGATTGAAAAGGAGCCGACGGACAATAAAAAGATTACTGAATACGCAGAAGTCCTTCACCGCCAGTCGGATCGATTGAAACGACTGATCGAAGATCTGGTTGAGGCATCCAAGGCATCTACCGGAAATTTGGAGGTTCAGATGGAACCCTGTGAAGTAGGTGTCATGATGAGCCAGACCATGGGGGAATATGAACAGCGTCTGCTGAGCAATCAGCTGCAGCTGATGCCGGAACAGCCGGATCAGCCGGTCAAGATTATGGCTGATGGGAGAAGACTCTGGCGGGTGTTTGATAACCTGATGAATAATATCTGCAAATATGCCCTGCCGGGCACCAGAGTTTATTTCACTTTGGAGCAGACAGCGGATCAGGCGGTTATTTCCTTCAAAAACACCTCGCGGGAACCGCTGAACCTGACGGCAGAGGAGCTGACGGAACGATTTGTCCGCGGAGATTCTGCCAGAAACTCAGAGGGGAACGGTCTGGGACTATCCATCGCGAAGAGTTTGACAGAACTGCAAAATGGCACCATGGAAGTGACCACAGACGGCGATCTGTTCAAGGTCGTTCTGAGATTTCCAACGATCTGATAGGGATAGAAAAATCGCCGGAC
>JARHYV010000068.1 GCA_029258495.1 Faecousia sp.
AGGAGAAGTAGGGGCCTTCCATCTGAATACCCCGAAGAACGGAGCAGCCCTCGGGCTTTTCCTCTGCCAGCTGCTTGGCGGTGGCGAATGCCTTGCCCAGCGTTTCGTAATCCAGAGTCATGGAGGCGGGGGCAAAGGAGGTGATGCCGCAGGACAGATAGTACTGGGCCATTTTCTTCAGACCCTCGTAGCTGCCGTCGGAGAAGTCGTAGTTGGAGTTGCCGTGGCTGTGAACCTCCACCAGACCGGGGATGACGGTGGCACCCTTCAGGTCGATGGCGTCCTCGGGAACATTCTCGGGCAGGATGGCACCGAATTTGCCGTCCACGACTTCAAATGCACCGGTATGGAACTGGAAATCTCCAGTGAAAATTCTGGCATTTTTGTAAAACATGGAATAGACTCCTTTCTGATGTATCGATGGTATCGCTCAGCGCAGCTCAGGCAGAGATGCTGCTGCAACCGCCTGACCCACACGACGGGTATTTTCATCGGGAGCAATGATTTGGCACTTCTTGGCAAGCTCGGGGTACTCGTCCGCCAGAACCTGGTTGGACACCTCCAGGATCATGTCGCCGCCCTTGCCGGACAGCACACGACCCATGCACATCAGGTGCTCGATGTCGTAGAAGTGGGAGTACTGCACCACGGCATAGGCGAGGTAAATGCCGATGTCGCGGAAGATCTTCTGGGCTCTTTCGTCGTCTGCTTCCATCAGACCCTGAACCACCTTCAGCTTTTGGGCGGGAGCCAGCTCGGGATCCAGCTCGATGCCTGCACGGGGTGCCAGCTTGATGACGGCATCCTGAGAGAAGTACTTGCAGCCCACACCGAAATCGGTAGACCACTCGTCCTGCATGGCATCGGGGTTCAGGTCAACGGGGGCAAAGGCCAGCTCGGAGATCCAGCCCTTGACATTCTTGTCCTTGTCCACATAGCCGACAGCCTCGGAGGTGCCCATGGCAAGACCCATGATGTTGCCCTTATTCAGACCCATAGCGCCTGCCAGAGCGGAAACATCGCCGTCGTTTGCAACGACACAGGGAACATCGCCGATCTCTGCGGCAGCCCGGTCAAAAACGGTCTTGACCTCATCCCAACGGCTCCGGGGAACCTTGTAGAAGATGCTGGAGATCATGGGAGCGTTGCCGATGAAGGTGCCGGCGGAGGAAACGCCGATGGCATCGACTCTGGGCATCTTGCTTGCGGCGGTCTTCAGTGCCTCGACGATGCCGTTGAACTGGTAGGTGGGGTCTTCGTTCAGCTTGGGATACCAGACGACCTCCTCGGAGTAGACGCACTCGCCGTCGATGACGGCAGAAACCTTGCGGTCGGATCCGCCTGCGTCAAAGCCGATGCGGCAGCCGTCCAGATGACCGCCGATGGGCATGGCCTGCTCGTTGGTTTCGGGGCACTTGTCCAGAGGCAGATCTACGATCTCCAGATGCTTTTCGTACAGCTTGAAGAAGAAGTCATAGTCAAAGGCGCGCTCGCCGGTTTCGGAGTAGGCGGCCTGAAGTTTCTTTGCGATCTCGGAGCAGCCGCAGATGGACACCCGGAAACCGCCGATAGACCACAGCAGGAACTTGACATAGCGCTCTACATAGCGGTAGTCGGCATCTGCCATCTCGGCAGTGCCGTGGATGAAGGTGTGGTGGACGGAAACCTTGCCCTGATCCCGCTCTACGGCGATGGAAAGGGGTTTCTGCGCACCCTTGAGGTATGCCTCAGACCAGACACCGAAGGGGATAAAATCAGGATCCAGAGCAGGGATGTGCTTTATTTCGTAGTTAACGCCTAGGTATTGCATGGTTTGTTCCTCCTTGAAGATAGCGCATCGTAACATTTGCACAATTTAACTATTCGAATTATACCACATTCCGTTCAATTAGCAATATCATTATCCACATAGATGTTGCAGATATCGACGATGCCGCGAAAAAAATGCCGCCCTTTCGGACGGCATCTGCACCTATTTTCTGTGGAGGGATCCGATCAGCTCCAGGATCAGACGGCAGTGCTCCTGTTCCTGATCCCGGAGTCTGGTGAAGACATGCCCGTACTCCGGATCCTGGCACCGGGCATCATAGGCGCTGAGGGCGCGCATCTCCCGTCCGTAGCAATTTCTGAGGATCTGCTCGATGGAGCCGTGGATGGGGGCCTGCTTGGGCAGATGGGGAAGTGTGCCCGTGGTCATGGAGCAGATCCCCTTCAGACAGGAGCAGTGGGTCTGCTCCTGCTCGTGCATTTTTTGCAGGAGCATGCTGTCTTTTCCGGAAAAATGCCGGGAAAGCTGTAAGTATATGGCAGAGTCCTCCCATTCGGCGACGATGAGATCTGCAAGACTGGTTTCGGTGCTTTCTTGGGTGCCGCGCACACGCTGCCACACGCGCTGTGCCTGCACCTGATTGATTTGTTCCATATCAAACACTCCTTTCTACTAAGAGTATAGTGTTTTGCCGGGGGATTTTTTCACAGAAAGCGGTCGAACACGGATTTGCATCGAAAAAAAGATAGCATATTGAAAAAATTGTGATATAATATCAAATGTGAAAAAATATCACTGGGAAAGGATGTGTGTTTGATGGGCTTTGAAACGCTGCTGGGCAACGATCAACTGAAACACAACCTGACGGCGGCCCGGGACAAGCACCGGCTTTCTCATTTTTATCTGATTTCCGGCCCGGAGGGTTCCGGCAAGCACACTCTGGCGGATCTGATCGCGGCAGCCATGCTGTGCCATGAGCCCAACGGCCCCTGCGGTGAGTGCCGCAGCTGCCGCAAGGTGCTCGCCCACAGTCATCCGGACTATATCGAGATCGACGATCCGGAGAAGAAGACGGTTCCCGTGGATCTGATCCGTGAGGCTCGGGCGGATATGTTTGTCCGTCCCAATGAGGGGGATCGCAAGATCTATCTCTTCCCCAGAGCGCAGGATATGGGTCTGCCCGGACAGAACGCACTGCTGAAGGTTCTGGAGGAGCCCCCTGCCTACGGCGTCTTTTTGCTGCTGACGGATAATCCCAACAAGCTGCTGACCACGGTGCGCTCGCGCTGCGTGGAGCTGAAATTGCAGTCGCTGCCCGAGGCGATCCTCCGGAAAAGACTCTCGGAGGAATTTCCCAAGGCGGACGGACAGATGCTTTCCGCTGCCATGGTGCGCAGCGGCGGCTATCTGGGGCAGGCAAGGCAGCTGCTCAGCGGCATCACCATTTCCGAGGAGGCCAAGCACTTTGCTGCGTCGTTCGGCTCGGGAGATCCCTATGAGCTGCTGCGGCTGCTGGTTCCCCTTGAAAAGTGGAAGCGTGATGCGCTGATCCCGGTTCTGGCGGAGTGGCTGGAGCTTGTGGAGCAGGCGATGATCCACCGTTCCGGCATGCCGGCGGCCATCCCTGAGGCAAAGCAGATCGCCGGAGCGAAGAATATGACGGAACTGATGGATGCGGCCGAAAATCTGAAAAAAGCAATAGAATATGCCCAGGGGAATGTGTCCTGCGCAGCGGTGTGCGGATGGCTTGCCTGGGCTCTGCGATGAAATTTTTGTTACCACATTAAGGAGAAAAACATGGACGAGATCAATGTGACCCCTGAGGAAACACAAAAGCCTCTTCCCGAGCAGGTCGAGGTAGTCGATATCCAGTTCCGGTCGGGTCAGAAGATTTATTTTTTTGATCCGGATGGCATGAAGATCCAGACCGGAGCACATCTGATTATTGAAACAGCCAGAGGGCCGGAATACGGCACCTGCACCGGAGGCAATCATATGGTGGCCTCCAAGGATGTGGTCGCACCTCTGCGCAAGGTGCTGCGCATCGCCAATGCACAGGACGAGAAAACCGTGGCAGAGAACCGCCAGAAGGAAAAGCGCGCCCACGACATCTGCGCCCAGAAGATCCTTGAGCATGGTCTTGATATGCAGCTTGTAAGTGCGGAATATGCCTTTGACGGCAGCAAGATCCTGTTCTTTTTCACTGCCGACGAGCGGGTGGACTTCCGGGAGCTGGTAAAAAATCTGGCAGGGATCTTCCATACCCGCATCGAGCTGCGCCAGATCGGCGTCCGGGACAAGGCGAAGATGGTCGGCGGCCTGGGCATCTGCGGCAGACCCTTCTGCTGCGCTCAGTTTCTGGATGATTTTCAGCCGGTTTCCATTAAAATGGCGAAGACCCAGAACCTTTCCCTGAACCCGACCAAGATCTCCGGCACCTGCGGCAGACTGATGTGCTGCCTGAAATACGAGCAGGATGCCTATGAGGATCTGATCCGCACCAGTCCCAAGCCCGACTCCTTCGTGGATACACCGGACGGACGGGGCACGGTGGTGGATGTGAACCTCCTGCGCCAGAGCGTCAAGGTGCGCATGGAGGACAATCCCGAAACCTGCGGCTGCTACTCCAACTGTGATATCTGCGTCCTGCGCAGCGGCAAGGCGAAGAAGAACGATCCGCCCATTCCGGCAGATCTTGCCCCCATCTCCGGCTGCGGCAAGTGCTGCCGCAAGCAGGAGCCTCAGGATGAGCCGAGCCTGCTGGAGCCGGTTCGTTTCCGCTATCGCACGGATTCCGTGGTAGACGAGTCGGAGCCGACCCGCCATGAGGAGGAGTCGACTCAGGAACCGGCTCAGGAGCAGCAGGAGAACAGAAACCGCCGCAGCCGCCGACCCAGAAACAATCCCAAGGGACAGCAAAACGGGCAGCAGCCCAAGACGGATAAGCCCAGACCTCCCAGAAAGCCCCGTCCGGAGCAGAAAAACGGCGAACAGAAACCCAACGCGCCCAAGGCAGAGGAGGGCGGCTCCAAGCCCAATGTGCCCAAGGCAGAAGACGGCGAGAAGAAAAACCGCAATCGCCGTCCCAATTACCATCGCCGCAGAAAGCCCAAGGCTCCCGGCGGCAATCAGCAGGGATAACAGAATGAGCCGGCGCTTGCCGAGCAACGCATTTTCAGACCCGAACAAATCTTTGTTCGGGTCTTTCCTGCCGGTTATGTTGAAACATATTGTCTGATTTGATGGATCGGAGGCGATGAATGTGAAAAAGGTTATCGTAATCGGATGCCCCGGAAGTGGGAAAAGCACCTTTTCAAGGGCGCTCCATCAGCGAACGGGACTGCCGCTGTATCATTTGGATATGCTGAACTGGAATGATGATAAAACCACTGTCCCGAAGGCTGTGTTTATAGAACGGCTGAAGGATGTCATGCAGGGGGACTCGTGGATCATCGACGGCAACTACGGCTCTACGATAGAACTTCGCATGAATGCCTGTGATACGGTGTTCTTTCTGGATTATCCACTGGAGGTCTGCATGGATGGCGTCAGGGCGAGAATGGGGCAGAAACGCAGTGATATGCCGTGGGTCGAAACGGAGGATGATCCGGATTTTATTCGATTTATAACGGACTATCATTCGGTCAGCAGACCCGTCGTTCTGGAGCTTTTGGAAAAGTATGCAGGAAAAGAGATTTTCGTTTTTTCCTCCAGAAAGCAAGCAGAGGACTATCTGGCAGGGCTGCCGGATGATGCATAAAAAACGGAGTGTGTCGAATTTCGGCACACTCCGTTTTGCTATTGTTCCGGTGAGTCGCACCTGCGCCTCTGTCCGTGGTCATCAAAGTGCTTTTTCAGCGCACGCTCGGTGGGGAGAATGGTCAGCAGCATCACGGCTGTCTGAGCGAACATCAGAATAAGGGAATAGAGCGTCACCGACTCCATAGGGACTCTTAACATGAGAATTTGAAGAAAAACCGTCACGATCA
>JARHYV010000047.1 GCA_029258495.1 Faecousia sp.
GCGCATTGTCCCGTTGTATGGATTATAGCACAGAAACCACGAAACGGCAGAGGAAAATTCCTCTGCCGTTGTCTTTTTCCTAACAGAACTGCCCACCTCCCACACAGAGCCATTCCTATTTTGTCAATTTGCGGTTCATGTACTTCGGATTGATCTTCAGCAGATAATACCCACAGACGACCATCATCAGCACCATGCCCGGGAAATACATCCGTGTGACATATGCGCATAACGCAGCAATCGCCTGAACGCAGCAGTACAGCAGTTCGATTTTTGCATTCTTTGCCCGTTGCTGCGCATCCGGCTCAAATCTCAGGTTGCATGCCATCCAGATGGATGCAGCCAACAATGGGAGCCCCTTGACCCACAGCATGACAGCCGGATCGATCCCCTCTGCCACCGGCTGGATCGCAACATTCAGCGCAGCCGCCTGTAGGATAATTGCCAATTTGATCAGATTCGCTCTTAGGATAGGATTTACCTTTTTGGGTTCGGCGATCACAGGGATATCATCAACCCTATGCGCATCATCATTCAGCAGATAATCTGTGGTGACACAAAACAGTTTGCTGATCTCCACGATGTTATTGGCTGACGGCTGAGCAGAGCCGTTTTCCCATCTGGAAAGGGCTTGTCTGGAAATGTTCAGACGCTCAGCCGTTTCCTCCTGCGACATTCCGGACGCTTTGCGTAATTGATAGATTTTCTCGTGCAGTTTCATCCGTCTGCCTCCTTTCGGTGCGGTTATGGTATCATGACTCCTGCGAAAGTGCAATAAACGGAGCGTTACAATCCCGCAACAAGGCTTTACATCCGAAAATCAGCGCAGAATTTCCAGATTTTACCAGTCACACAGGGCAAGGGGGCGCTGTCCTTTTTCGCTTTTTGTTCCGGCTCAGCAGGAAACGGATCCCCGCGTCCGTCGGCTCCAAGCGGCGTGATCGGGATTACTTTTCCTGTTTTCTTACATAGATCTCAAAATCGCAGAACGCACCGCCGTTGCCCATATACTGTGTGCGGTTCCAACAAAGCTGCGGATGCAGATCTGCGTTTTTCACATCGTCTGTATGGCAAAAACACTGCGTGAGCTCCGGGCATCCATATTTTCGGCAGGTATCCAAAAACAGGCACTTCCTCATGTCGAATTTACAGCAGGTTTTTTCGGTCTGGTAAAAATCCGCCGCAAATCCTGCTTTTGTGCCAAACTGCCGTTTTGCGACCCATCGGAACATCGCCGGATACCGCTGATAAAGCCCCGGAATGCGAAATAGTTTTTTCATGCCCTGTGCGCTTTTTTCAGCCTGCCTGCTCCAGCTTTCGTCCATGAATGTCAATGCATCCTGTTTCGGGATCCCACTTTCTTGCAGTGCCTCATAATAGCTGATGCAGGGAAAAATATTGTTCGTATAATGCGCCTGCTTTTCCTTGCACGCATGCGCATTTTCCCGACACAATTCCTTCCATCGCATCGCCGCATGGGAGATCACTTGTTCAGAGATCTGCTTGCCCCATTTCGTTTCCACCAAAACGGCGATCTCATCCATAGTCTTGTTTCGCATCCTACATCCCCCTCATCTGATACTCATCACATACAGCGCAACCGTGGCTTTTCCCGTTTCCTTCAAATATAAAAATCCGATGGGTCGATCCCCTTCTCAGGTGCAGAAGAATATTTTGTCGGTGCTTTCTTTGATATATTCTTCCCTTGACTCCGGGACGCCGATCCACTCCGGGAGTGCGTCGAGGATGAGCCGTACCACTTGCTGTTTTTCGGCGTTGTTTATCATCTGCCGTATGTCCATCGTGTAACTCCCATCGTAAATTCTGATGATGCTGAAAATCAGAAACTGTATCAATCTATCCGCATTATATCATATAAATCTCAAAAGCGGCAGAGGAAAAATCCTCTGCCGCAAATTTTCGCCGCTATGCCGCCGCATCCAGCATATTTTCAACCAAAATGCCATACCCCCTTGTGGGGTCGTTCACCAGAACATGGGTCACGGCGCCCACAAGCTTGCCGTTTTGAATGATGGGACTGCCCGACAGGAGTGATTTCTATTAGGGACAACACTTTACTCCATCGCAAATTTATCTAATGGATGCTCTCTCACTCTTTTACCTCATAAACGATATTCCCTGTATAGTAAATGGACATGGTCATATCTATTAGATTTTTTCTGTTTGGCAAAGATAGGTACCCTTGATAAACCACGGTGTTATATCCATACGTTTCATCCACGATTTCAAGGGAGAAATCCTCGTAGTTTTTCAAGAAGTGTACAAGTTCCATCCGTTCCCCGTTGAATGTTCCATACGCACCATTCTCACTTAAAAAATGGACATCAGAAAAATCCATATCCACATCTTCGATCAACAGATTTCCATTTACCTGCCGAAAATTATCTTTGAGCTCAATGTAGCCGGATTCAAAATAAAATCTAAGGTGATTGCCCACCCGCTCGATTCGATTCACTCTCATATCATGTAAACTATAAGGAATTGTCGGCTCGAAGTGATAGGTAATATTCATTTGCTCCCTCCATTCGATTGATTTTTTTAGGTCTGACTGTTGATTTGATTGGAACTCAGTTATATTTGTTTGAAAAATTTGTTTTAACGAAAACAATTATATCACACAGAACTGAAAAAGCGACAGAGGAAAAATCCTCTGCCGCAAATTTTCGCCGCTACGCTGCCGCATCCAGCATATTTTCAACCAAAATGCCATACCCCCTTGTGGGGTCGTTCACCAGAACATGGGTCACGGCTCCCACAAGCTTGCCGTCCTGAATGATCGGACTGCCCGACATGCCTGCTACGATGCCTCCCGTGGTTTTCAGCAATTCGGGATCGGTGACCCTCAGCATCATATCCCGTCCTGTCTTTTTTTCCGGGGTGAAGATCTTCACGATCTCCACGGAAAAGGTTTCCACCGCATCCCCGGAGATATTCGACAGGATCTCAGCCGCTCCCGTCCGGATCTCCGAACAGTCCGCCACCGGGAGCACTTCCCCCTGAAATGCACTGCACGAGCCGAAGATCCCAAAGGGTGTATTGCAAAAAAGCTCCCCGATCACCTCATCCGCCGCCACTGCACCCTTTAACTGCCCGGGACAGCCGATCTGCCCCGGTTTGACCGCTTCCACTGTGGCTCGGTATACATTTCCGGTCTTCATGGGGGCAAGCTCTCCCTGAGGATCGCTGACACCATGCCCCAATGCCCCGAATTTTCCCGTTTTGGGATCATAATAGGTAACGGTGCCAATGCCCGTGATGCCTTCACGGATGTAGACGCCCAGTCTGGGGCCGTCTTCCGTCACCTCCGGCTCCATATTCAGCTGACGGAGCTTTCCGTTCCGGCTCAGGGCGATCTGAACTGCACCGTCGGAGTGCTCCAGTGCCTCGTGCAGATCCGCCGCCGAGTCCACCGGCTTGCGATCCACGGACACGATCTCGTCACCGATCTGGATGCCTGCATCCTTCGCCGCCTGTCCATGGGCATCGTCAAAGGCGACCACAGTGACCGAGCCCTCCGCAAGCGAGATGCCCACCACTTTTCCCACAGGGATCAGCATCTGCGAGGCAAACGCCGAGCCGCTCATACAGATTATCAGCACCGCTGCCCAGACGGTGCGGAACATATTTCGTTTCATTTTTCTTTCTCCCTCCATTTGGTCTGCAAAAATAATATGCCGCGTTCCGGGCATAAATAGTCCATGGAAAAGGGGAAAAATCATGCAACAACTGGCAGAGCGGAAATTTTATCCACAATCCATGCACCTTTTGTGGATAAATTTTTCGGTTCAAATTCATTTTTCCATGAAAAACACCGCTTATGCACAGGCAAATGTGGATTTTTATCGATGTGAGCCTTCTTTCCCCTGTGGAAAAGGGAAAACCGGCGATTTTTGACGAAATTGATCTCCACAGGTTCTGTACAGGGCAGGGATGCGCACTCTGCAAAGGGATGCAGGATCCGGGCAAAACAAAAAGACCAGTGCAGAATGCACTGGTCTTATGGGGTGGATGATGGGGCTCGAACCCACGATCTTCAGAGCCACAATCTGACGCCTTAGCCAACTAGGCCACACCCACCATATGAAATTAGAGAAGATGGCACGCCAGGAGGGACTCGAACCCCCGACCTACTGCTTAGAAGGCAGTTGCTCTATCCAGCTGAGCTACTGGCGCATAATGAATGGAGCGGGTGACGGGAATCGGACCCGCGTATCCAGCTTGGAAGGCTGGTGTTCTACCATTGAACTACACCCGCAGATCATAAACTGTAATATCTTCTCAGCCAGAAGATTTTATCACAGTTTATAATTTATGTCAAGTCTTATTCTAAAATTTCCGGAATCTTTTTGTAGATCACATCTGCAACGGCGCCGCTTGCACAGTCGCACACATTCTCATACCGCTCCCGCACCACTGCATCCCCGGGACAATAGGCATAGTCGGCCTCGTCCAGCATGGACACATCGTTCTGCCCGTCGCCGACGCACACAAGGATCTTCCGTCCCAGCTGCTGCTGCAGCTCCCGGGCACTTCTGCCCTTGGAAACCCCCTTGCAGTGGATATCGATGATGCGATTGCCTGCCCGGATCACCACTGCCTTCTCTGCGAATTCCCGCTGCAGCAGCTCCACCGCCTGATCCATCTGGGCAAGCTGCTGCTCGGTGGCCTCAAACAGATGGGACACATTATTCTGGCTCACCGGGCCGTAGGCGGAGAATTTCAAAAACGGCTCCATAGGAGTCTGTCTGGTGGCATAGCTCCACCGGCAGCTGTTGGACTCTGTAAAGGTTTCCCACATCCTGCTGCGCACCAGTGCGTAGTGGGCATCCACTCCCTGGATCTCCACCGTCAATTCCGGCACCAGCTCCATGCAGCGGCGCACCGTCTGAAACCAGTCCAGATCGATGGGATGCTGAAAGGTGAACTCCTTCTTCTGCCAGTCATAGGCCGCACTGCCGTTGTACAGCAGCAGCGGTGCGTTGACGCTGATGCGCTCCATGATTTTTTCCATCATGGGCAGCGATCTGCCCGTATTGATGGTGAATGCGCCTCCGTTATCCATAAAATAGCGGATCGCATCCAGATTGCGCTGAGGGATGGTGGTGTCCGGCGCCGTCAGTGTCCGGTCAAAATCCACCGTCAGCAGTATATTTGAAAATTTACCCATTGCGTTTCTCCAATTTTTCGATGACTTCCGTGAAATATTCCGGCAGCGGCGCATAGACCAGAATGGGTCTGCCATCTCTTGGGTGGGCAAAGCACAGCGCACCTGCATGCAGACACTGGCTATCCTGCCCCAGCTCCTTCTTTTTATGCCCGTAGACCGTATCCCCAAGGATCGGGTGCCCGATGGATGCCATATGCACCCGGATCTGATGCGTCCTTCCGGTTTCCAGCTTGCAGCGCACATGGGTGTAGCCCGGATACCGCTTGACCACTTCCCAGTGGGTCACGGCACGCCGTCCATTGCGCTCGTTGATGCACATTTTCTTCCGGTCGGAGGGGTGCCGCCCGATGGGCGCATCCACCGTGCCGGAGTCCTCCCGAAAGGAGCCGCACACGATCGCCTCATAAGTCCGCGCCATGGAATGATCCTTCAGCTGAGAGGCAAGCATGGTATGGGCATAGTCGTTTTTCGCCACCGCCAGAAGTCCCGAGGTATCCTTGTCGATGCGATGCACGATGCCGGGTCTGAGCTCCCCGTTGATCCCCGACAGGTTGTCCCCCATGGCATACATCAGTCCGTTGACCAGAGTATCATCCAGATGCCCTGCCGCCGGATGGACGACCAGACCCTTTGGTTTGTTGATGACCAGAACATCCTCGTCCTCATACACGATCTCCAGAGGCATTTCCCGGGGAATGATATCCGTGGGAACCGGCTCGGGGATGGTGACGGAGATCTCGTCCCCTGCCGAAAGCTTGTCATTTTTCTTTGGTTTCCTGCCGTTTCTCAGCACATTCCCCTGCTCGATGAGTTTCTGTGCGCCGGAACGGCTCATATTCGGGGCAACCCGCGCCAAATAGGCATCCAGACGCTCCCCATCTTGTTCCGCTGTGAAGATCATTTCTTCTTCTCGTCCTTCCAAAATTCCTTGTTAAACAGCACCAGATGCACCAGCAGCAGGATGCAGCCGCAGCAGATAAAGCAGTCGGCTACATTGAATACGGGAAAGCGGATAAAATCCACCTCGATCATATCCACCACATACCCAAGCCGCAGCCGATCGATCATATTGCCCAAGCCGCCGCCGTAGATCGCCGCAATGCACCACCGCTCCATCAGGGTGAAGGGCATGGTCTTTTTCACCATATCATAGATGATCGCTGCGGTAAATGCCGCAAAGATCAGGGCAAACAGCCACTGGGCGCCCTCGAACGAAGAAAATGCCGCACCGGTATTCTGCACATATGTAAAATGAAAGATCCCCTTGAGGAACGGGACATCCTGATACAGGGCGATGTTGGCGACCGTGAGGAATTTCGTCCACTGATCCACCGCCACGATCCCGGCTGCAAACAGCGCCATCCATACATACATCATTTGTATTCCTCCAAAAATGCACATAGTTTTGTTTATTTTATCATGGTTTTGTTGGGTTTGTCAATCAACACCAAAGACCTCCCCAAATGGGGAGGTCTGGTGAAACCCTTAGCAGCAGCAGTTGTTATCGCAGCCGCAGCCATTGCCGCCGAAGTTTCCGCCGCCACCGCAGCCGTTGCCGCAGCCGCTGCCATAGCCGTTACCGCAGCCATTACCGCAGCAGAAGAACAAAAGCAGCAGGATGATCAGCCATGTGCAGTTGTTACCACAGAAATTATTGTTATACATACAAGATACCTCCTGAAGATTTCATGGAGCGGTTTCATGCCGCTCATTCCATGTTATTCCGCAGGAGGGATTTTGCTACTGTCCGGGTGCAGAAATGCCGCCCATGTCGGGCGGCATTTTGTCGGACAGGATCAGTTTGCACCGGCGAGGATCTTCGCAAGTGCGGAGTCTGCATCCAGAATAATGGTCTTTTCGCCTCCGGTCAGGCTCTGCCCCAGCGCATCCAGTGCAATGGTGAATTCGTAAAATTCCTTCTTCTCCGCAGTGTCATATGCCTCTGCAAGCATACGCATATATGCAGCCTCGCCCTCTGCCTCCAGCTTTGCTGCCTCTGCCTTGGCATTGGAGATGATGATATTCACCTGCTTGTCCACATCATTGCGGATGATGGCGGCATCGTAATTGCCGTCGGCGGTGAATTTCTCCGCCATCTGGTTGCGTTCGGAGATCATTCGGGAATACACGGCATTTTCGTTGGACTCGGGCAGATCAAACCGCTTGATCTTCACATCGTCCACGGCGATGCCATAGCTGTCAGACAGCTTGTCCACATTGGTGGCGATGCCCTCGTAGATCTGGTTTCGTTCGCTGCCGTCGTCCATATTGATGATATCCGCCTGAGCCAGCGTGCCCATCACCGTCTTCAATGCGTTATAGGTCAGGGCATTCAGCCGCTGCTCTGCCACCGCCATGGAGCCGAGGGTCTGATAGAATTTCAGCGGGTCTTCGATCCGCCACAGGATGTAGCAGTCTGCGGTCATATTCTGCTTGTCCGAGGTCAGCACCTCACTGGGCGGAATATCATACAGCATGGTCGCCTTGGGGAAATACTTCACCGAGTCCAGAAACGGCACCTTCAGATGCAGACCCGGGGTATCCGTGGTTTCGATGATCTTGGAAAAGCGCACGGTACAGGCGTATTCATTCTCGCGCACGGTAAATGTTCCGGTGGCAAGCACCAGTACCACCACCAGTGCCAGTGCAATCAGCAGGACTTTTACGGATTTTTTCATTGGTCATTTCCTCCTTGCACAAACTGATCCAGAGGGAGCAGTTTCTGGGTGCCGCCGGATGTGCCGGTGTCGATAAAGACCTTCACATCGGGCAGGATGTTCCGGATCGCCTCATAGTACATTCTGGACTTGGTGATTTCGGGGTTTCTTGCATATTCTTCGTACATTGCGTTGAACATTGCCACCTGCTCGGCTGCCTCGTTCACACGCTTTTGTTTCAGATATTCGCCGTTCTGGATCAGCTTATCCGCCTCAGACTGGGCATCGGGCAGCTTGGCATTCTGGTAAGCCTTGGCATCGTTGACCACGGTTTCCGCCTTCTGCTTTGCGGTTTCCACCGCCTTGAATGCCTCGATGACCTCTTGCGTAGGCGGCTCGGAGTCCTGGATCTTCACATCCATCAGGGTCAGACCGATGTCATATTCCTCAAGGATCTTGCTCACCAGCTCCTTCACCTGCATCTGGACATTTTCCTTGCCGTCGGTCAGGACGGCATCCACCGAGGTGGAGCCGACCACATTGCGCACCTGACTCTGGATCAGGTTCCGCAGGATCAGCTGAGGATCGTTGGACGCATACAGATAGCGGACGGGATCGGAGATCTTGTATTCCACAAAGAACTCTACATTTACAATATTATAATCGCCGGTGATCATGCTGCTTTCGTCCTCGACCACCTGATAGCCCTCAGCTGTGTGCTCATCCGTGCGGTAGCCCAGCTCGATCTTCTGGAACACATTCACATTGACCTTCTGTACATGCTGGATCCCAAAGGGCAGACGGAAATGAACACCTGCATCGGTCACATCGGTGACCTTGCCGAAGGTGGTGACCACCGCCTGCTGCTTGTCGTCCACGGTGTAAAAGCTTGTCAGCGCTCCGATCACCAGAACCGCTGCCAATGCAGCGATCCCCAGAATTTTCTTTACCTTTTTGAACCCAAAATCCGGTTTTCCGAAATTGGGGCTGTGGGGCTGCTCAGGAGGCGTCTGATTACCTGCTGACCAGCGGTATGTGCCGTTTTCTTCCATATGATTTATTCTCCTTTCGCGGTAAGCTCGGCAAGCATCTGCTGCGCCTTGTTTTGCAGCTGTGAGGCCCACCATGCAACCAACATGATCTCCAGTACCTGTTCCACCCGTTCCTTTGCACCGGGAATGGGTTCTTCATAATCTGCAAGGCTGTTTCTGATGTTCTCCTGCAGCAGCCGGTGGTCGGTGATCTCCCCCTCATAGGTGGCAGCTACCTGCAAGAATGCAAAATACAGCTGGGTATCATCGATGCAGTCATCCGACTCGTCCTCCAGTTTTCCGTTGATATAGGACAGCAGCCCGCAGATCTTCTCCATGGGCAGGGCATTTTTCAGCATATTGATCAGCAGGATCCGGCAAAACTGCCTGCAAGTGTAGCGTTTATCCACCGGTGAGGACAAAAAACCACGCTTTACCCAATTCTGCACCGCATGGGGCTCCAGTCCCGTGACCGTTGCCACCTGACTGCGCACCATTCCTCCTGCCAGAAACATGGAGCGGATCTGCTCCTGCATTGCCTCCGGTCGGTCACGATCTGCTTTGAGAACCGTGCCCGGGATCGTCCATTCCATCCTTTCACCTCCGTGATTGATTTGATGAGCTGATATTATCACGCAATCATATGATTGTCAATAAGTATTCAATAATTCTATTGTATGCACAATTCCTCTCACCTATTTTTGTGCATATTGGCTGTCTATCCTAAATTTTTATAAGATTTTAAGCAATGCCCTTTACGAATTGACTATCATAGAGTAAAATAGTATAAAAAGCTCATTGAAAGGAGGCACGAAATATGCAGTGTCTGAAATGCGGTGAGGAAACCACGGATTCTCATGTCTTTTGTGACCGGTGCCTTGCCCAGATGGAGTCCCGTCCCATTAAACAGGGAACCCCCGTTACCATTTACAAGCGTGATCGCAAGCTGCCCTCTGCCCCATCCAAGCGGCAAAGCAAGCCGGAGGATATCCTGCCCAAACTTCTTAGGGAAAAAAAGCGCCTTGTGGTGTCTGTGATCGTGCTGTCTATTTTATTGTTCCTTTCCACAGCCGGTCTTGCATGGAAGATCTATCAGGATTTCGGATCCCTTCCCCTTGG
>JARHYV010000360.1 GCA_029258495.1 Faecousia sp.
CTGGACGATGTAGCCAGCTACAATATGGGGCTTGTATCCAGTGCTTACCTTCGTCCTGTGCCCATTTTCAATCTGCTGTCCGTTCTGGAGGGCAAGCTGCTGAACGACTCCAAGATCCAAAGCGACATGGTTTCCGGCGAGGTTACCATTGCGCTGCCCCAGAGCAGAGAGAACCTCCTGTTCCATAAGAAGGAGTCCATTGTGGTCTGCGGCAATCAGCCGGATATGATCCAACGGGCGCTGAGCCTGAATGTCAACTGCCTGATCCTGTGTCAGGCGGAGATCACCGATGATCTGCGCCAGATCGAGAGCGATACCAATGTGATCGTCACGCCTTATGATGCGTATCGGGCGCTGCGCCTGATCTTCCAGTCTGCTCCCGTGAGCCGTGTCTGCCAGACCAGAGATTTGACCTGTTTCCATCTGGATGACCGGGTGGACGATGTCCGTGAGCAGGTGCTCAAGCACCACGCCCACTGCTATCCCATCCTTGACAGCGATGAGCGTGTCGTTGGCATCCTGACCCGTCAGCATCTGCTCCGTCCGCGGCGCAAGCGTGTGGTTCTGGTGGATCATAACGAGGCGGCGCAGTCCGTCCCCGGACTGGAGGAGGCGGAGATCCTTGAGATCATCGACCATCACCGTCTGGCGGATATCCAGACCAATAATCCCATCTATGTACGCAACGAGCCTGTGGGCTCCACCAACACCATCATTGCCGGTATGTTCCAGGAGCGCGGGCTGATGCCGTCGGAGAATATGGCAGGCATGATGGCGGCAGCCATTGTTTCCGATACGGTCATGTTCAAATCACCCACTTGTACAGAGCGGGATAAGCGGATGGCGGAGCGTCTGGCTCGGATCGCCAATGTATCTCTGGATGAACTGGGCAAGGAGATCTTCTCTGCCACCCAGAGTGCAAAGAGCCCCAGAGATCTGCTGTTTACCGATTACAAGGAGTTCCATATTGCAGGGTATAATCTTGCCGTGGCACAGATCACCTGTGTGGACTCGCCTGCCATGCTGACAAGAAAGGACGATTTCCTTGCAGAGATGCGCAAGGTCGCCGAAGAAAAGGAATTCTCCATGGTGATCCTGATGCTGACGGATGTGCTGCTGGAAGGTACGCAGCTGCTGTTCGTAGGGGATGAGGAGATCATCAGTCAGGCATTCAATGTGACCCCCAAGGACAACACTGTTTTCCTGCCCAGAGTCATGAGCCGCAAAAAGCAGGTGATCCCAAGCCTGTCTGCGCTGTGGGGCTGAGCCGCAGGAAGAAACCGACATACAAAAAGGAGACACTTCTCACGGAAGTGTCTCCTGATTTTTTGTTCAGTTGATTTTTAATCCAGACCTTCACCGGCATCCCGGTAGGCACTTTCCAGAGGACTGGTCTTGTCGGCCTCGGCGGTGAAACGGTTGATGACTCTTGTGGCATGCTCCACGCTCAGCAGCGTGCCGGCACCGGCTACGCAGCCGCCGGGACAGGCCATGCCCTCCAAGAGGTAGCCCTTGTATTTTCCGGCCTTAGCCATCTGCATCATCTTGCGGCATTCCCGAAGTCCGTCGGCCCGGGCAATCTTGACCTCCAGATCCGGATGGGTCTCGTGAATGACACCTGCAACGGCACCGGCGACACCGCCGGATACGGCGAACCCTCTGCCGGCGGCAGTGCCCTCGTTTGCAACCTCGGCATCCTCCAGCTGCTCAAAGTCGATCTCCTTTGCCTCGAACATGCCCTGCAGCTCTTCAAAGGTCAGGACAAAATCCACATCGGAGCGAATGGTCTCCCGAATGGCCTCCAGTTTCTTTGCAGCACAGGGGCCGACGAAAACGATCTTGCAATCGGGGAACTTCTTCTTCATCAGCCGTGCGGTGTAAACCATAGGGGTCAGGGTCATGGAGATGTTCTTTGCCTGAGCAGGGAACATTTTCTGAACCATTGCATGCCATGCAGGGCAGCAGGAGGTTGCCATGAATTCCTGCTCGGCGGGAACCTTCTCCAAGAAGTCCTTTGCCTCTTCGATGGTGCACATGTCGGCACCGATGGCGACTTCCACCACGCGGTCAAAGCCAAGGACATTCATAGCGGCGTTGAACTTGCCGGGGGTGGCATGCTTGCCGAACTGACCGGCAAAGGCAGGGGCAACGATGGCAATGACCTGATCGCCCTTGAGGATGGACTGGATGACCTGGAAGATCTGACCCTTGTCTACGATGGCGCCAAAGGGGCAGCTGACCAGACACTGACCGCAGGCAACGCACTTGTCCTGATTGATGACGGCACGGCCGTCCGGGCCGGATGTGATGGCGTCTACACCGCAGGCAGCCTCACAGGGACGCTCCAGCTTGATGATGGCATGATAGGGACATGCATCGGCACATTTTCCGCACTTGATGCACTTTTCTTTGTCGATCTTGCTTTTGCCGTTGATAAAGGAGATCGCACCGACAGGGCATACCTTCTGGCAGGATGCAGCCAGACAGTTCTGGCAGCTTTCGGTCACACGATACTGCTTGGTGGGGCATGCATGGCATGCATAGGGAATGATGTTGATCAGAGGCGGCTCGTAGTACTGCTCGGCAACGGCAGCAGCGTCCATGCCGTCGGTCATCAGAGTTCTGGTCTGGACAGGACGGACACCGAGACCCATTGCAAGGCGCACACGCTCACCGGCGATGGCACGCTCCAGGAAGATGGACTCTCTGTGCATGGGGTGGTCGCCGGGGACGATCTTGTAGGGCAGATCCTCCGCATGGCTGTAATCTCCGCCGGAGTATGCCATTCTGGCAACCTCGGTAAAGACGGACTTGCGAATATCGGTGATCAGGGAAGGGATTCCTCTCATTTAGATTCTCCTTTTTGAAATAACTATAATCTGATAAAATTATAGCAAAGATTTATAAAAAAAGCTATTAGTGATTATTTAGATAATTGCACAAAATGTTATGTTTTTCCTGTGGATTTTTCCATTTCAACCCCCTTAGGGGGTTACATGAGTGGTTTATACCGAAAATAGGTCAATCGGAGCAGATGCAGGCTAAGTAGTGCCGGAAAACCGGCATTACATGATGTGTTCCTCGGCGCAGTTATCCAGTACCGGATACCCCGTTTCGCTGAGATCGGGGGCTGCGAATTTCTTGATGCTCACCGCATCGAATTCCGGACAAACTCTGGCCTCTGGGTCGAGCCTCAGATCCACGGTGTTGGTGGTCATGGGCTTTTTCTTCTTCATAAAAATCACCTCATGATAGGATGCCCGGGACGATGAGATTTTATCAGATGGATCTTACAAAAAATCAGGGCAGACTTTGTCGAATTCGCAGGAAGAATAATGCTTGCAAATCATGGAAAGGTGTGCTATAATCATCTGGAACGATGCGGGTATAATTCATCGGTAGAATGCGACCTTCCCAAGGTTGATAGGTGGGTTCGACTCCCATTACCCGCTCCAAAGACCACTCATTTTGAGTGGTCTTTTTTTCTGTTTTACAACGCGTTGCTGTATAAAAAGAGGACATCCATGGGGATGTCCTCTTGATTTTTAGTCCTCAATACGGCGGATCTGGGCGCCGAGAGCGGTGAATTTCTCAATCAGACGCTCATAGCCGCGCTCCACATAGTGGACATTCTCCACATAGGTGGTGCCTTCGGCAGCCAGACCTGCGATGATCAGCGCCGCACCGGCGCGCAGATCCCGGGCATGGACGGTGGCTCCGCAGAGCTTGTCGGTTCCGGTGATGGATGCGGTCTTGCCGTTGATCTGGATATTGGCACCCATGGACTCCAGCTCAGAGCAGTAACCGAAGAAACGGGTCTCGTAAACACTTTCGGTCAGACGGCTGATGCCGTTGGCAAGTGCCATGCATACGCAGATCTGAGCCTGCATGTCCGTGGGGAAACCGGGGTAGGGCATGGTCTTGACAGTGATGCGGCGCAGTCCGCCCTTGCGTTCCACATGGATGGAATCGTCGTATTCGGTGATCCTGGCACCCAGCTCGCGCAGTCTGGTGGTGATGCATTCCATGTGCTTGGGGATGACATTCTGCACCATGATGCTGCCGCCGGTGGCGACAACTGCTGCCATATAGGTGCCTGCCTCGATCTGATCGGGGATCACGGCGTAGGAGCCGCCCTTCAGGGACTTGACACCGCGGATCTTGACGGTATCCGTGCCGGCGCCGGTGATCCGTGCGCCCATGGTGTTCAGGAAGTTGGCAAGATCTACGATATGCGGCTCTTTTGCGGCATTTTCGATGATGGTTTGTCCGGGCATCAGGGTAGCGGCCAGAATGATATTGATGGTGGCACCGACGCTGACCACATCCAGACTGATGCGGGAACCCTGAAGACCCTCTGCTCCGGCAGAAAGCTCTACATATTCATCGGTTTCGTCCACCTCGGCACCCAGAGCAAGAAAGCCCTTGATGTGCTGATCGATGGGACGGGATGCGAAGTTGCAGCCGCCGGGCAGTGCCACATGTGCCTTGCCGAAACGACCCAGCAGTGCGCCCATCAGATAGTAGCTGGCGCGGATTTTTTTGACGAGCTTGGGATCCGGTTCGCCGGACTCTACATTGGTGGTGTCGATTTCCAGAGTACTGGGATCGACCCATTCGACCTGAGCGTTCATGCTGCGCAGGATGTCAAGAAGGATCCGAACATCAGAGATGTCCGGCACATTTTCAATGCGGCATTTGCCGCGAACCAGAAGTGTGGCAGGCAGTATGCCAACAACGGCGTTTTTTGCTCCGCTGATCACGACTTCGCCGTTCAGGGGCGCACCGCCGATAATTTCATATTTTGCCAAGGATAATCCTCTCCTTGTGATTCGTTAGGGATAGTTTTTTTCATTATACCATGAAAAAGGGATTATGTAAAGTAGCAATCTTTATCGACGCAGTCCCTTGGGGTAATGGTTCTTCAGAACGCGTCCATCTCCCTTGCCCCAGCCGATGGAGAAACCTCCGGCGGTGACAAGACACCACCCTTTTTGACAGGAGGGAATGACCTCACCGTGGAGATAGGCGGCGATCTCGGGGGAGTCCGGCGCAAGATCCTGAGTGGATGCGCAGGTCTTCAGCCACAGGGCCAGTGCATGAGCAGGTTCAAAACGACCTTTTTTGCATTCTCCCAGTTCAAGCCCGGGACGCAGCACCTTCAGTCCCTTTAATTCGGGGAGCTGTGAAGGTGCCCAGAACAGGGAAGAGCCAAAACAGACGGGCTTTCCCTCGGGCAGCCGGATCCCCAG
>JARHYV010000249.1 GCA_029258495.1 Faecousia sp.
TGTAAAGCGTCTGGATGGTTACCTCAGCCGGAACTCTGAGGACGGCGCATTCACCACGGAGATCCTGATCCCGCAGGTGTGAGCTGCCCGTTCATCCCCCGATTTGAGCAATTCGTCCCCAAAATGGTTTGGGGACGATTTTTTATGATAGAGTAACTTCACGAGGTGAAGAATATGGAACAAACAAGCAAACCCCAATACAATGTCCGGCAGAATGTGCGGTTTATGGTGGCATGCGCATGGAGGATGGCGAAGAGCGTCCTGTGGCTGTGCCTTGCATCAGTGGTCTTGCAGCTTGGGATCGATCTGGCACAGCTGTACCTTGCGCCTGTGGTTCTGGGCAAGGTGGAGCATGCGGCTCCACTGACGCAGCTGCTGGGAACCATCGCTCTGTTTTCCCTGCTGCTAGTGCTGCTGCACGGACTGCTGGGATATGTAAAGTGCAATACGATTTTCGGACGGGTGGATGTGCGCAGCGGCATCCTTCAGGATCTCAATGACAAGGCCTGCACCACCTCCTATCCCAATACCCGCGATCCCAAGGTTCTGAAACTTCAGGAAAAAGCCCTGAACGCCTGCAACGGAAATTCAGAGCCAACGGAGCATGTCTGGGAAACCCTGACCAATCTGGTGCTGAACGGAGCAGGCTTTTTGATCTATCTAAGCCTGCTGTCCGGGCTGAATTTCTTTTTGATCCTTGTGATCGTGGCGACGACAGCCGCAGGCTTTGCACTGAGCAAACGGGTCAACGAATGGGGCTATCGCCATCGGGAGCAGGAGGCTGAATATCAAAAAAAGCTTTCCTATCTCAGATCCAGGGCGCAGGCATCTGCCGTGGCCAAGGATATCCGGATCTTCGGCTTGAAACCGTGGCTCGACGATCTCTATGACAGCACGATGAACCTGTACGCAGCCTTCATCCAGCGCAGGGAGAAGGTATACATCTGGTCTTGTGTTGCGGATGTGGTGCTGGGCTTTTGCAGAAACGGCATTGCCTATGGATATCTCATTCATCTGGCATTGACCAAGGATCTGAGTGCAGCGGAGTTTCTGCTGTATTTCAATGCGTTCAGCGGATTTTCCGCATGGGTCACCGGCATCCTCACGGAGTGCAGCACCCTGCACAAAGAGAGTATCGCCATCTCCACGGTTCAGGAATATCTGAATTATCCGGAGCAGTTCCGTTTTGAAGACGGCGCGCCCGTTCCAAAGGCGGAACGCTATGAGCTGCGGCTGAAGGATGTGTCCTTCCGCTATCCGGGCAGTGAAAAACAGACCATCAGCCATATGGATCTGACCATCCGTCCCGGGGAAAAGCTGGCGGTGGTGGGTCTGAACGGAGCGGGCAAGACCACATTGGTCAAGCTGCTGTGCGGCTTTTACGATCCGGATGAGGGGCAGGTGCTGCTCAACGGCAGGGATATCCGGGAATTTGACCGGAGAGCGTATTATAAGCTCTTTTCCGCAGTATTTCAGGATTTTTCCGCTCTGGATGTGACGGTTTCTCAGGCAGTTGCTCAGAAGGTGTCGGGGATCGATATGGCTCGGGTCAAGGACTGCATCGGGAAGGCAGGGCTTTCGGAAAAGGTGGAGTCGCTGCCCAAGGGCTATGAAACCCATCTGGGCAAGCGGGTGCATCTGGACGGCGTGGAGCTGTCGGGCGGTCAGGATCAGCGGCTGATGCTTGCAAGAGCCTTGTACAAAGACGGCCCGATCCTGGTTCTGGACGAACCGACTGCGGCCCTTGATCCCATTGCGGAAAATGATATTTACATGAAATACAACCGGATGACAGAGGGAAAAACTTCCGTCTTTATCTCTCACCGACTGGCATCCACCCGTTTCTGCGACCGCATCGTGTTCATCCGGGATGGTGTCATCGCGGAAGAGGGGACGCATGAGGAGCTGATCCGGATGGACGGCGGCTACGCAAAGCTGTTTGAGATCCAGGCCAGATATTATCAGGAAGGAGGCGAGGCACATGGAGAAGAAATCTGAGAAGATCACATGGGCGGAAACCTTCCGCATCCACCTGAGAGCCGCAGGGGATCTGGGCAAATACTGTCCCGGGCTGTTTCCGTCGGTGATCTTTCATGCCCTGTTCAGCGCACTGAGCCCCTATCTGCCCCTCTATCTGTCCGCACGGATCATCAATGAGCTGGCAGGTCTGCGCAGACCGGAGGTGCTGTGGCATCTGGTGCTTGTGACCCTTGGCGGCACCGCACTGCTTGCCCTGATCACGGGGGTGCTGCTGCGATGGAAGGAGGCCATGACTGCCCTCTTTGAGGACCGAAAAGACCGCATTTACATGGATAAATTCCTATCTATGGATTTTGCCGATGTGGATCGGGTGGAAACCCACGACCTGTTCTCCCAGATCCGGCAGAATGAGCAGTGGACGGGATGGGGACTTGAGCGGCTTTTGAGCTGTTTTTCCGATTTCCTTCGGGGAATGTTCGGCATCTTCGGCGCCATCGCCCTGACGGTGAGCCTGTTCACCCTGCCGGTTCCCGATGCCGGCGGCAGGTTCACGGTGCTGAACCACCCCGCATTCCTGCTGATTTTTGCGGCGGCACTGGTAATCGCTACGGGTCTTGGGCCGATCTGCCGGAACAAGGCATCGGAATACTGGGTGCGCAGTGCAGAGGAGTCACGCTTTGGCAACCGCATTTTCGGCGTGTTCGGCTTTCTGGCAGCAGACCAATCAAGAGCCATGGATTTTCGGATGTATGATCAGCATGACATTGCCCGCTATTATATGACGACGATGAACCGTGCCTTTGGCGTAAAAGGCACCCTTGCCAAAATGGCAGCCGGCCCCATGGGGCTGTGGTTTGCACTGGGTTCATGCCTGAGTGCTGCGCTGATCGGCATGGTGTATGTGTTTGTCTGCCTGAAGGCATGGGCGGGCGCCTTTGGTGTGGGCTCCGTCACCCAGTATGTGGGAGCGGTCACCACGCTGTCGAGCAGTGCGGCACTGGTACTGGAGGCAATGGGAAACCTGAAAAACAATACGCCGTTCCTGCAAACCTGCTACGAATTTCTGGATATCCCCAATACCATGTATCAGGGCAGCCTGACCACGGAAAAACGCTCCGACCGGCAGTATCAGGTGGAATTCAGGGATGTTTCCTTCCGCTATCCCGGTGCCTCGGACTGGTCGCTGCGGCATGTGAACATCCAATTCAAGGTGGGCAGCCGTCTGGCTGTGGTGGGGGAAAACGGCAGCGGAAAAACCACCTTCATCAAGCTGCTGTGCAGGCTTTACGATCCGCAGGAGGGGCAGATCCTGCTCAACGGCATCGACATCCGAAAATACGACTATCGGGACTATATGGGTATTTTCTCCGTGGTGTTTCAGGACTTTCAGCTGCTTTCCCAGTCCCTTGGCAGCAATGTGGCAGGCAGCAGCGAATATGACAGGGAACGGGCGGTGAAGGCACTGGAGGACGCAGGCTTTGGTGAGCGGCTCGGCTCCATGCCTCACGGCTTGGATACCTGCCTGTATCGCCAGCTCGAGCCGGACGGAGTCGAGGTTTCCGGCGGCGAGGCGCAGAAGATCGCCATTGCCCGGGCACTTTATAAGGACGCTCCCTTCATCATTCTGGATGAGCCGACTGCGGCACTGGATCCCATTGCAGAGGCAGAGATCTATGAAAAGTTCAATGAGATCTCCGGCGATCGGACAGCCATCTATATCAGCCACCGGCTCAGTTCCTGCAAGTTCTGTGATGAGATCGTTGTGTTCCACAATGGGCAGATGATCCAGCAGGGGACACATGAGCAGCTGCTGGGGGATGCCTGCGGAAAGTACCACGAGCTTTGGAATGCGCAGGCGAAGTATTATGCCCGGCAGTCCTGACAGGCGGAAAAGCGGCTGTGTCTGTGAATTGACATTTATCTGACCGCATGCTATCATATTTTTATCAGATCTGCCTGTGGAAAGGCAGGAAATAAGAGGGGTGTTCTTATGAAAAGAAGTGTTTCTGTTTCTCGGGTGCTGCTGTGGGTGCTGATCGGGGCACTGGTTCTGTCGCTGCTGGGAAATGTTGCCCAGTATTATGCAGCGACGCCTCACAAACCGATCCTGAGCGGCACATACACCATGGATGCCGCAGACAGCAGATATCTTGTCTTTGACAACAAAGGGCACTTCTGCCTGTATACGCAGACGGATGGACTGCTGATGGAGGGCAACTATATCGGTGCGCAGCAGGAGCTGTACCATCTGGACAGCACATCCGGCAGCCGCGGCAGCGTGCTCCTGACGGAAGACGGCGTGTATTATGCCGGCGCGGACGGTGATCTTGCGTGGTTCCGGCGGACATCCGACATCCCCGTCTTCGCGGGGAACTGGGCAGAGGCTTGGGCGCATTTTCCGGAAGAACCCTATGTGATCGGGTAAAGAGTGCTGTCATGACATCTCTCTGGCGGCAGAACCGGTTCGGTGGGCAGATGCCTGCACCGCCGTACAATCAAAGAACACATTGCAGAGGCAGTCTGATTGGACTGTCTCTGTTTTTTTGCTCCGAAACCCTGAAAAGCGGGGATATTTGTCTGACACATAGGGAATGCGCAGTAAAAGAATTAGCAATTTGTTGTCAAGTTCTATTGATTGAGCAGGAGGAGCCGCCATGGTACACTGAGGGCAGATCATATATAAGGAGGAGCAGGCTATGATCCTTACACAATCGGGGGCTGCATGCAGCACCATCATTGTCGGAAATCAGGCAACATGGCTTGATATGCATACCGCTTCGGAGCTGCAAAGCTACATTCAGAAGATCAGCGGTGCAACACTGCTGATCGTAAAGGAGCAGGATGCGCATGTCATGTCCGGCGGCAGGATCCTGATCGGCAGACCGAGCACCTGCCGAATGATCCGGGATTTTGCGATGCAGGAGTCCGTATTGCCGGAACAGAGCGATACGGACAACGATTGCATTGCCATTGTGGTGCGGGGCAGCACCATGGTGCTCAGCGGCTCCAATGACCGGAGCGTGCATTACAGTGCCTGCCACCTGCTGCAGACGGTATTTTCTGTGGGCTTTTATTCAGATGGGGACTCCTGGGCTCACAATCCGGATATGGCTGTGGAGGATAGGACTTTCGTGGAGCGCTCGCCCTTCCGGTTCCGCCATACCGTGGGGCAGTGGGTGTACAATTTCGGTGCGTTCCTCAATGGGGATGAGCGCAAACGGGAGTTGGATATGTATGCCCGGAACAAGATCAATTCCTACCGTTTCTATACATGGAATACCTATGTCCGCAAACGCACCTTCCAGAAGATGGGAGTAAAGACGGAGCCGATCACCCGGGAGGATCTCGTGCGGATGGAGGCGGTTCGGGAAACTGCCGCCTATGCCCGCAGCCTTGGCATTGATACCATGGTGCAGATGATGATCCAGGAAACCAGCTTGGAGTTCCGCAAGGCTTATCCGGACGCAAGGTATTTTGGCTGTGAATGGGTCAAGGATGACGAAAATGAGCCGGACACGGTACCCTTCCTGTATCCGGACGATCCCCTGTACAAGACTCTGGTAAAGACCTTCGTGCAGACATGGATCGAAACCTATGGGCCGTGCCGTCATTTTACCGCCTGCCCGCCTTCGGAGCACCATATTTCCACGGATATTGAGGATTTTATTCAAATCAATCTGGATTTTGCGCGATATACCTATGAGGCGATCCGGGAGGTCGTGCCGGATGGGCGGCTGTTTTTCGATGGGTGGGGTGTGCGTGCCAACACACCGCCGTCTATCTGGACGATGCCGGGGGTGATGCAGAGATTTGTGGATGCCCTGCCGGAGGAGGTATATTTTCTGGATCTGTGGCCCAACCGCAAGGAAACCGACAGTACATTCCGGGAGCCTATGTTCCGGGATGAAACCTACGGCCCGCTGCACAGGGCTCGGTATATTCTGGAGCCGCTGAATGAATTCGGCGGCGACGACCATCTGCATGGGGAATTTGAGCGGCATATTCAGGCGGCAAGGCAGATGCTGGATCCCACGGTGGTGGAGCATGGAGAGGGATTCGGAAACTGCACAGAGCTGTGCGGCACCAGTGTGCATTTCTTTGACCTGATCTTCCGGCTGGCATGGGATCCTGCCCGTGTCACCACGGCGGATTTTCTGGAAGACACGGCAAAGCGCCGCTATGGCCTTGCGGATCAGACAATCGCCGTCAAGGCTCTGGAGGCATTGCAGCAGGCCGTCTATTCAGAGCGTGACAGCTCCCATGCCCGCTATCAGAAACGGTGCTATCTGTCGAGGCCTCAGCGGCGTCTGGTTCCGATCGCGGAGTCCATGGAGGTGGCAGAGCTGCTGGATCGGTATATGGAGCTGATGTCTTCTTTGCCGGAGGCGCAAAAAACCGTGTTCGTGGGACGCGACATGTTTGATGTGATGCGCCAATATATCACAGAGTATTTCAATATGCACCTGCGGAGCCTGTTCGAGGGGTTCCTGAGCCGTGGAGCGCAGCAGGAGCCGGAAAAGATGTTCCGGAGCCATGCAGTGCTTTTGGAGCAGCTGCTGGATCTTCTGGAACAGATGCTTCGGGAGGATCCCGAGTCCTATGTGGAAACCATGGTGCGCCGATATCAGGGCAGACCAGGCGATCCGGATGTGTCGGGAACGGACTGCAATCCTCAGGATTTTCGCCGGTGGATGCGGGATATGGGTACCACCTTTGCAGAAACCATCCCCAACCTCATCGACTATCCCAGTCGGGATTACTACGAACTGGTGAGAGATTATTATCATCCCCGGATCCGCTCCTGCATCCTCCAGCTGCAAGAGCTGCTGAATGACGGGGGAGCGGCATCCGCACCCGAGGTGGATCGGATGCTTGAGCAGCACTATCAGACTGTTGAGCAGCACTGGATCCGAGAGGGCTATGCAGTGACGGATGAATGTGAATATGCCCATCTTCCGCTGTGGCGGGCGGCAGAGCGGGCGTGGCGCACACTGAGGCTCCTGCCGCTGAAATCGGGTCTGGACAGCACCGAAAAGCAGGGCAGCGCATCGGGCATGATCGATGTCTTTGCAAGCTTTTCCGAAAACAAGCAGGAGCCGGGCAGGCGTGGATGGGTCAGCGAGAACCCGTTTGCAAAAAAGGATGGATGACCATGGATATTTTTGAGGAGCTGAACCTGACCAGATATCTCAATGCGCACGATACCTTTACCAAGTACGGAGCGAGCTGCATGCGCCCGTCGACGCTGCGTGCCATGCGGGAGATCTCCGGCAGCTGCGTGGATCTGGAGCAAGTGCAGAACCATGCAGGGGATGCCATTGCCCGCCTGACCCATAACGAAGGAGCCTATCTTTCCAATGGTGCAGCAGGCGGTCTGATGATCTGCGCAGCGGCATGCCTTGCGCGCGACAGCGAGCAGGCATATGATGCGCTGCCCCAAACCGGAGTTCGCCGGGAAATCGTAGTGCAGCGCGCACAGCACAATCTGTATGATAAGAGCTTCAGTGCAGCAGGGGCAAAATTGGTCTTTATCGGTGGAGAGCATACAGCTCCCACGGAGGATGAACTGAAGGCTGCCATCACCGAGCGCACGGCAGCGGTGGGATATTTTGTCTACCACGGCGCACGGCATTCTCTGGATCTGCAGCGCACCATCCAGATCGCCCACGGATGCGGAGTCCCTGTCATCGTAGATGCTGCCGCCCAGAACCCTCCGGCGGAAAACCTATGGCGGTTTACGGCTATGGGAGCGGATATGGTGGTATTCAGCGGCGGCAAGGCACTTCGCGGGCCTCAGGATTCGGGTCTGATCCTCGGAAAAAGGGAGTGGATCCTGCGCTGCCGCCGATGGGGGCCGCCGAGAGACGGGGTGTGCCGCTGCTGCAAGACCTCACGGGAGGCTATGGTGGGACTGTATGCTGCCGTGAAGACATATTTGCAGACGGATGAGGCGGAAGAACAAAGGAAGATGAACCGGGCTTGCAGCCGCTTTGACTCGGTTCTGCGGCAAAGCGGATTTACCAATGTATGGCGCCAGCAGACAGGGCCGGTGGGACAGTCGTACCCGCGCACCTATGGAAGGATGCCCTTCGGCAGGGCTGAGGATCTGGCAGCTGCAATGAAGTCCATGGGGATCTACATCGGGACGGATCCGGAGTGCAATGCGGTGATCCTGAACCCACTGATGCTCACACCCGGGCAGGTGCAGCAGGTGTGTCGGACACTGAGGGAATGTATGGAGCAATACAGACAGGAGGAACAAAAACATGGGAGCAACTGAAACACGGATGGAGCAGCTTGGGATCAGCTTGCAACAGACGGACTGGCGTGGCAAAGGAACGGTGGAGGCGGTTTTTGCAGGGGATCTTCTGTATCTTTCTGCACATTATCCCGTGGATGAAATGGGAAACCCTGTATATGTGGGCCGGGTCGGCGGTGAGATCGATGAGCAGACTGCCTATCAGGCGGCACGGCTGTGCGGACTGAACATGCTGCGCACCATTCAGTCGTATGTGGGCAGTCTGGATCGGGTGGATTATTTTGTAAAAGCACTGTGCCTTGTGAACAGTGCCGGTGATTTTTATAATATGCCGCCGGTGATGAATGGCTTTTCCGATCTGATGGTGGAGATCTTCGGTCATCGGGGGCAGCATGCCCGGGCAGCCATGGGCGCATATGTTCTGGAGGGGAACATGCCTGTGTGCGTGGATGCCATCGTGCGGATCCGCAGATAGGGGGCGATGCAATGTCAACGGTACATGTTATCCGGGAAAAAGGAGAACCGGTGGTTCAGCATTTTCCCAAGTATAAGCCCCTGATCCCTATTCGGGAGGTGGACGGGGTCGTATATGTGTCCGGTCATGGCCCGGAGGATATCAATACCTACGAGCCGCTGTATCGGGGGCGTGTAGGTGCAGAGCTGTCCGTAGACGAGGGATATCAGGCGGCTGCAGAGTGTGCAAAAACGCTTTTTCGGGCGGTTCAGGAGCGTTACGGAAGTCTGGACTGCATCCGTCATATGGTTCGGGCGTTAGCTCTGGTCAACTGCGCAGAAGGTTTTCAGACTCCGGAAAAGGTGGCTGACGGTTTTTCGGACACCTGCGTTGAGATTTTGCAGGAGCGCGGACAGCATGCCCGCACGGTAATGGGCACACGCAACATGCCCAATCACAACATCCCGGTGGAGGTCGAGATGATCTTCGTGCTGTCGGATGCTTATCGGAATATCGGGAAAGGAAACAAAGATGGAACGGTATGATCTGGTATTGAAGGGCGGAAAAACATATGACCCCATCACAGGGAAATTTCAGGAGCAGGAGCTTGCCGTCAGCGGCGGAAAGATCGCAGCACGGGGCATGGGGCTTGCAGCCCGGGCAGACAGGGTGATGGATGTGCAGGGCTGTGTGATCGCACCGGGGCTGATCGATATGCACTGCCATGTGTATCCGGTTTTTCCCTATCCCATGGAAAATTCCCTGCGCACCACCAATGCACAGGAGCATATGTTCCGCTGCGGTGTTACCACGGCCGTGGATGCAGGCACCTGCGGCTGGCGGAATTTCGGCGATTTCAAGGAGCATGTCATCGATGCGACCAAGCTCCGAGTGCTGGCCTTTATCGATATTGCCGCAAAGGGGATGCACTATCCGCCTTCTGAACAGTCGGTTGCAGATATCAACCCCCAGATCACAGCGGCAGTTGCCAAGACATGGCCGGATATCGTGGTGGGTATCAAAAGCGCGCACTATTGGGCAAAGCACGAGGATGCACAGCATCCGATCTGGGCCTCTATTGACGGTGCCCGTGAGGCAGCGTCCCTGTGCGGCAGACCTGTCATGGTGGACAGTATTCCCATCGTACCCGAGCGGACATATCCAGACATTCTGGCGCGGATGGAGCCGGGGGACATCCACACCCATGTATTTGCCCAGCAGTTTCCGCTGTTGGATACACAGGGGCATGTGATGCCCTACATGCTCCGCCAGAGGGAGCGGGGGATCCGATTTGATGTGGGACATGGCTCCGGGAGCTTTTGGTTCCGGCAGGCAGCAGGCTGTTTCCGGGACGGTTTCTGGCCGGATACCATCTCGACGGATCTGCATCATCAGAATGTGACCGGCCCGGTCATCGATCTGCTGTATGTGGCAAGCAAATTCCTTGCCATGGGGATGCCGCTTGCGGATGTGCTGTATCGGGTGACAAGGGCTCCGGCACTGACCCTTTCCCATCCGGAGCTTGGTACGCTGGAACCGGGCAGCGAGGCGGATCTTGCGGTGCTGCGCGTCCGGGAAGGACTGTTCGGTTATATGGACTGCGGAGGAGCAAAGCTGACCGGCAAGGGAAAACTGGAATGTGTAGCAACACTCCGTGCAGGTGAGGTGGTGTTCGACCCGGAGGCAAGGAGCATGCCGGAATGGGAGCAGGCACCGCAAGATTACTGGCAGGCACCCGGGCTGATGCGCAGCTGGACACTGTGGAAATAAGGGGGATAAGGCAATGATGCTGAATGAACGACAACAGGTGATCCGGCTGACCGGTGCATGGCATGGGGAGCGGTTTGCCGATGGACGCCCGAAGGTAAGCGATGAAAAAATCGAGATCCTCAAGACACTGACGCAGGAGGAAATCTGGCATCCGCTGTATTTCAGCGGCTATCGGTTCCAGTTTCAGGGGGAAATGCGGTCACTTCATCCGGAAAAGAAACTCTATGGCAGGGCAGTCACCTGCTGCTTTATGCCACAGCGTCCGGATATGCGCCGGCTTGCTTTTGATATCGCTCGGGAAAAGGGCTGGAAGGGTGACTGCAATCAGTGGGTCATCGACAGCCTTCAGCAGGGGGATGTGGTAGTCTGCGACCTGTACGACAAGATCTTTAAGGGCACTTTTGTAGGGGGAAATCTGACAACAGCCGTCCATGCGCGCACCAAAACAGGCGGTGTGGTGGTATGGGGCGGTGTGCGGGATGTGGAGCAGATGCGCAGCATCGACACGCAGGTATATTTTCGGGGTGTGGATCCCACACCCATCCGGGACTGCCAGATCACGGCATTCAACGGCCCCTGCCGCATCGGGCAAGCCATCTGCCTGCCCGGGGATATCGTCATCGGGACTCAGAACGGAGTGCTGTTCGTACCCAGTCATATGGTGGATACGGTGATCGAAAATGCCTATAAAATGCAGGTGCGGGATCTGTACGCATTTCCGAAACTCCGCATGGGCATTTACACCACGGCGGATGTGGATGCACCGATCTGGAATGTGGATATGATGCAGGCGCTTTTGGATTTCATCGAAACGGATCCGGCGGCCGCCAAGTACCGCGGTCTGAACTGGGATGTGGAGCTGCGTGCCGCCCAAGGTGATGCACAGGCTGCCGAGGAAATGCTGCGCAGGTTTGATATAGAAACCTTTGCAACGGATACAAACGAAAGACAGGTCTTGATATGATGCAGGTAGAATACGAAACCAGAATTCCTGATTATAATCGGATGCTGACCGGAAAGAAGGCCTTCGTCACAACGGCTGCCCGTGGGATCGGCAAAAGCATCGCCCTGCTGCTGGCACAGCAGGGGGCACAGGTGTATTTCGGCGGCCGCAATGAGGCATATGTGCAAAAGACCCAAGAGCAGCTGCAGCAGATCATGCCCGGCAGCCGGGGATATATGCTCGACCTTGCCGACAGCAGCCAAAGCGAAAAAATTGCGCAGCAGGCATTGCATGACAGCGGAGGATTTGATATTCTGGTGTGTACGGTGGGAGTAAACTGCCACTGTGCGGCCGATGCGTACACTGATGCGGATATGCAGCGGCTTTTGGAAATCAATTATCTGAGCGGACTGCGCTTTGCCCGGGCATTCCTGCCGGAGATGCGCCGCCGCAGAGCAGGCAGCATTGTAAATATCTCCTCCATTCACAGCGTGATGACCCAGCCCACAAACATGCTCTATGCCGGGACAAAGGGGGCAATGAATGCAGCAGCCCGTGCGATGGCACTGGATTGTGCAGCAGACGGCATCCGTGTCAATACGGTCTGTCCCGGGGTGATTATGAGCGATATCATGTATGATGCCATGGAAGAGATGGATCATGAGCAGCAGGAGCAATTTCTTGCGGCTCTGGATCGTTGCCAGCCGCTGATGCGGGGGCAGATGGCAGACATTGCCAACACGGTGCTGTTTCTTGTATCGGATATGGCTGCCAATATTACCGGACAGCAGATCCTTGTGGACGGAGGAACCAGCATCAAGGCGCATGATTTCCACCCGTCATTTTAGCGAAAAACAGGAGGGGCAATATGGATGAGAAACTGGTTTTGATCAGCGGATACGGCGCGCCGGGGCAGGAGGATCTTGTCCTTTACCGGATGGACGGAGCAGGAAAGCTGCTGAAATTGCAGGGGCTGCATCACGGACGGGCACCATCTTTTTGCTGCCTCGGATCGTCGGGAAGGATCTATGTGGCCTCAGAACGCCCGGATGGGGCGGATATCTCAGCCTATGAGCTCTGCGGTGACGCTCTGGTGCTGCTGCGCACCATGAAGGTTCCGGGGAAGGAGCTGTGCCACCTGTATTCAAGCGGCACCGTGGTCTATGGCTGCTGCTATGGCAGCGGACACTATTTTGCCGTGGATGCAGAGCTTACGAAGGTGCTGTGGGAATTTTGTCCCGGTCATGCCCATGCCCATTGGGCGCAGGCGGTGGGAGAGATGCTGTACCTTGCAGATCTGGGCAATGACTGCCTGTATCGATGCAGGCTTGAGGGAGATCTTCCGGCATCGGAGCCGGAAGTCCTGCCTCAGCAGCAGGGCAGCGGCCCACGCCAGATCCTGCCTCTCGGGGACGGAAATCTGCTTTGCGTCAACGAGCTTGGCGGCACACTGCGGGTGCTGTCACCGGACAATGGCGTGATGTGTCAGGAAAAAGCCTCCGGCAGCGTGATGACAGAAAACTATCCCGGAGGTGCCTGCACCGACGGCCGAGGGCGGCTGTATGTGTGCAACCGGGGGCCCAATACGATTGCAGCGTGGAATTGGGATGGCAGGGCATTGACCATGCAGAAACGCTGGCAGACGGGAAATTGGCCAAGATTTGTGACAGCGATCCCTGAAACGCCGATCTTAGCAGTGGCCTGCCATCGCAGCAGCGAGGTGATCGGGTATCGCATGGAAGGGACTGAGGCGTGCGAGCTGTTCAGGATCCCACATCCGGGTGCATCCTGCATTTTAGTGATCTGATGTCTATAGAAAGCTCCCCGGGGTGCGAAATGCACTCCGGGGAGCTTGTATTATTCGCTGAAGGAGGTTTCTGCAAAAAAGCAGCGTCCGGCAGCATCCACCGTGCGGCTGCAGCTCAGGGTATAGGCTGCCTCAGCACGGATATCGGCGCTGTGCCCACCCACGAAGAAACGGAATTCGCCTGCCTCCAGATGCCAGATGCCGTATTCGTCGGGAAATGCCAGTTGGTTGAGGTTGAAAGAAAAATACACGGTGCTGGACTGTCCGACCGCCAATGGCACACGGCAGAACCCAATCAGCTCCTGCGCGGGACGGATCATGCTGCCGCAGAGATCCCTGCCATACAGCTGAACGACTTCGTCGGAGGCGGTATCTCCGATGTTTGTCACCATGACCTGGGCGGTGGCTGAACCATCGGGGGCGACGGAAACGGAGAAATCGGAGTACCGGAATTCCGTGTAGGACAGACCGTAGCCAAACGGCCGCAGGGGTGTGGCCTTGCTGAACATGTATCCGTCCGGATTCAGTGCGCCGGAGGCAAAGCTCTCGCCCACGGAGCCGGAGTGCTCGGCATGGAAAACAGGACTATGGCCTGCCGAACGGGGCAGATCCAACGGGAGCCGTCCGGCAGGAGAGAAACGACCGCTGATGGCATCTGCAATGGCCTGTCCGCCCCAAGTCCCGGGCATGTATGCCTCGATCACGGCGGCAGCATGGTCATAGATCCATTGACTGGTCATGGGGCGTCCGTCCGTGTGGACGACGATGGTGTTGGGATTGACACGGATGATCTGGCGGGCAAGGTCTTCCTGAGCGCCGGGCAGCTCCAAAGAGGCCGAGTCGTTCCCTTCGCCGGTATTGCAGTGCCGTCCCCATCCGTTTTTTCCTCCGAGGCACAGAATTACGGCATCTGCATTTTTGGCGCAGTTGCAGGCGGCAGGGATATCCTGCACATCGGGATCCAGATAGTCACAGCCCTGATGCCAGATGCAGTTGGGGTAGCGATCCTGCAATGTCTGCAAAATGGTGGAGGCCTGAGGATAAGCCTCGGCAATGACCCGATCGGTGGCATCCAAATCAAATTTCCGGACGGCACCGGAGGAATTTGTCACACCTGCCATCTGGGAGGCATCGCCGGTGATCTGGAACATCTCCATCATGGATGGGACGGTGTAGCCCCCGAACATCAGCCGCAGGCTTGCGGCGGTCGGGCCGATGACGGCCAGATGAACCTCCGGGCTTTTCAGCGGCAGGATACCGTTATTCTTCGTGAGAGTCAGGGACTGCCGCGCAGCATCCTGCTCTGCCGGAGCATTGCCGGAGAAGGCATCGGCATAGCGCTCCCACTGGGGGAAGGGATCGTCAAAAAGCCCCAGTTCAAATTTGAGGGTCAGCACACGAAGTGCGGCTCTGTCCAGCCATGTTTGGTCGGCGCGTCCGTCCCGGAACATCTGCGCCAATTCGTCGCCGTAGCCCAGACGATCGGGCAATTCCATGTCAAGTCCGGCGCACAGGCACTGGAGCGCAGCGTCGCCGATGGTGTCGGCGGTGGCGAGGATATCAGACAGCAGCCGCTGAATGGATCGGTAGTCGCTCACCACCACGCCTTCAAATCCCAGCTCCTTGCGAAGAAGATCCGTGAGCAGGGCGCGGCTGGCGCATATGGGTCTGCCTTCCCATTCGGAATAGCTGTTCATCACGGCACGGATACCGCTTTTGCGGATGGCGGCCTCAAAGGGCTTGGCAAACACCTCCCGCAGCTCCCGCCGATCGGCAATGGTGCGTGTAAGGTTCAGACCGCCCAGTGTCTGGGAATATCCCAGAAAATGCTTGGCGGTCGCAGCGACGCCGGCAGAAAGTGCATCGCCCTGCAAACCGTCTGTGAATGCGCAGCTCATAATGGCGCACAGTGTCGGGTCACCGCCATAGGTTTCATTGATGAGTCCCCACCGGAGATCTTTTGCGACATCCAGTACCGGAGAAAGGGCATGCAGGATGCCCATGGCTCGCATCTGGCGGCGGATGGTATCACTCATGGTCTGTACGGTCTTGGGCGCAAAGGTAGCACCCAGACCGATGGATGTGGGATACAGGCAGGTTCCCGGAACCACCGGGCCGCTGAGGGCTTCGCAGTGAAACAGCGCGGGGATCCGGTGTGCCGAGTGGGCCATCACATACTCCTGAATTTCCCGAATTCTGCCGGAAAGCTCCTTTGGTTTCATGCGGATGTCCAGAAGGGCGATCTCGCCGATGCCGCCTGCAAGATCTTTGTCCTCCGGAGACTCTCGGCAGCCGGACAGCGTGGTGCAGCCAAGCTGGCGCAGCTTTTCCTCGAGAGAAAGCTCCTGCAGGAGTGCAGCGGCGCGCTCCCGGGCTTGTGCGGAAATGGTTTGATTGCGGATATTCATGCAGGCGAAACCTCCGTTTTCTGAAATTGATTTGGGGTGCCGGCTTTATGATAAAGCATCGCCTGCCGGTGATAAAGCATATCTCGGGAAATAACGATCCAATGTCAAAAAATCGTTATTCCACCCTTTGCAAATGCGGTATGAAATTTAGTATAATGAAAAGCAAATAACACCCGATTGATTTGTGCGGAATACACGAAAAATAGGGCGAAGGGGATGATCTGCAATGAAATCAAGAAAACAAAAGTCCGGCACCTTCAACCTGCCCCACA
>JARHYV010000261.1 GCA_029258495.1 Faecousia sp.
TATGCACAAAAAGACCGAAAACTGGATCATATCCTTACCAGTAAGGCAACGGGATATCCTGTAATGATCCTTCTGCTGGCATTTGTATTTTGGCTGACGATCACGGGCGCAAATTATCCATCCCAACTTCTGGCGGATGGGTTATTTTGGCTCCAAGATCGATTAACGGATTTTTTTGTGTATGTTCATGCACCGGATTGGCTGCATGGTATCCTTGTGTTGGGGATATATCGGGTTCTGGCGTGGGTTGTTTCCGTAATGCTGCCGCCGATGGCGATCTTTTTCCCTTTGTTTACCTTATTGGAAGATGCAGGTTATTTGCCGAGAATTGCCTATAATTTGGATAAACCGTTCAAACGCTGCCATGCCTGTGGGAAACAGGCGCTGTGCATGTGTATGGGTTTTGGCTGCAATGCAGCCGGTGTGATTGGCTGCCGGATCATTGATTCACCGCGAGAGCGGCTGCTTGCGATCCTGACAAATAACTTTGTTCCGTGCAACGGGAGGTTTCCGACCCTGATCGCCATTCTGACCATGTTCTTTGTAGGCACCTCGGCAGGTGTTTTTTCATCGCTTTTTTCTGCGCTTTTGCTGACAATGGTCATCGTTTTGGGCGTTCTAATTACCTTTGCTGTAACAAAGTTCCTGTCCGGCACCATTCTGAAGGGAGTTCCTTCGTCCTATACGCTGGAGCTGCCTCCGTATCGAAGACCTCAGCTTGGCAGAGTGATCGTCCGCTCGATCTTCGACCGGACGCTATTTGTTCTGGGGCGTGCAGTGATTGTTGCAGCCCCTGCAGGAATGATCATATGGCTGCTTGCGAATATTTATGTGAATGATATTAGCATTCTGAGCCATTGTGCCGCCTTTCTTGACCCGTTTGCAAGGCTGATGGGATTAGACGGGGTGATCCTCATTGCGTTTATTCTGGGGTGTCCGGCCAATGAGATTGTGATCCCGATCATGATCATGACCTATATGGCGAAGGGCAGTATTTTGGAACTGGATTCTTTGGATCAGATGAAAACGCTTTTCGTTGAAAACGGCTGGACATGGGTCACTGCAATCAGTACCATGCTGTTTTCTTTGAACCACTGGCCGTGCTCGACCACGCTGTTGACAATCAAAAAGGAAACAGGCAGCTGGAAATGGACGACGCTTGCTGCATTGATCCCCACTGTGGTTGGTATCGTGATGTGTATGGTGTTTCGTGCCGCAGCGCAGCTGTTTCTATAAAACCATTTGCTTTTGCGGAATCTGCATCTATAACTGAATACTTTCACTATAAGCATACAAAGTTAGTTGACAATACTTGTGCATAGTGCTATAATACAAGTACAAATCCATTGCATCTGCAAGGAGGTCATACTATGGAAAAAAGAATTATAACCATTAGCCGTGAGTTTGGCAGCGGCGGTCGTACCATTGGTCGGATGGTCGCATCCAAACTGGGGATCCCTTTTTATGATAAAGATCTGGTCAATCAGATCGCTCTGGAATCCGGCTTTGCACCGAAGTTTGTGGAGGAAAACGGAGAGCATTCTCCCGGACTGAGCCGGTTGTCTTATGCTTTTGCGCCTCAGGGCGTTCCGGGGGTTATGAATGGTCTGTCAACTGCGGATTTCCTTTGGAATATCCAGTGCAGTGTTATCCTTCAGCTGGCGGAGAAAGGCCCCTGTGTGATCGTAGGCAGAAATGCCGACTATATCCTGAAGGATCGGGAAGATGTTCTGAATGTTTATGTTTATGCAAATAATGAGTTCCGTGCCGAGCGAATTGTGCGTCTTTACGGTGAGTCTGAGAAGAGCCCTGAGGCTCGTCTGAGCGAGAAGGATAAGCGGCGCCGTGTCAATTACCAGCACTATACCGGCCGCACATGGGGCATGGCAGAGAATTATCACGCTAGCTTGGATACAAGTGCACTGGGCGTGGATAATTGTGCAGACCTAATCATCCAGATGGTTGAAAATTCCAAAAAGTAATGATGGAACCCACCCTGTATTTCAGGGTGGGTTCCATTTATTCGCTTACGGGTTCTGATTCGGTGGGGGATTGTTTCCGGCGCTGAGTCATTTGCAAAGCAGGGGAAAGCAATCCAATGGAAACAACTGCAAAAGCATTCGACAGAATAGGAATGTAGCCGAGGATGTCCCATTCAGAGAAGGGAATGATGTATCCGAAGAGATCAACAACAATAATACGATACAGCACTGAAATAGCGCTTGCAATGATGACAAAACTGGTGTCCTGCAAAACCCCAAAAACCGTAGCAAGGAAAACAGCTGCATTGATCGCCAACAGGATAGCGGATACGATCTCGCCGGAATCCATGCCAAATAGATGATCGACTGCGTATAACCCTGATAGGAGGCCGAGCAGAATAGGGGAGTTCATATTCAGACCTTTGATCAGGATCAGAAAAACTGCAGATACGATCACAGGAAGAATGAACTGTGTAGCGAGCTGAAAACCGCCGATATCATTCATATTGGTGATCCCTAGGTAATAGACAGCTTTTAGGAAGACGGAAATGCCCATAAAAATAACAGATGACTGTATCCATTGACTGTCCAGCTGCATCTGGCAGCGGATCGGTTGATTCAAATTCATTTTTACACCTCCATGTAGAATTATTATAAAGCATCAGTGCACAAATAGCAATCTAAATGCATATATTCTGCTTATAAAAAATATTTAGAAAAAAGTAAAAATAGTGCTTGACAAATACGCTTATACAGTGTATTATATGGGAGTCGGCTGACGGAAAACCTCACCGGCCAAGACATGGAGCAGTATCGAAGTGGTCATAACGGGCACGACTGGAAATCGTGTGTACCCCAAAAGGGTACCGAGGGTTCAAATCCCTCCTGCTCCGCCAGAAAAGCGAAACACTTTTGATGCAAAGGCAAAA
>JARHYV010000306.1 GCA_029258495.1 Faecousia sp.
GGATCGGGAGTAGCGGCCCAAAGATCTCCTGACTCATAACAGCGTCTTCCCATTGGACACCGTCCATTACAGTAGGCGCAATTTTTAGGCGATCGATATCAGTCTCTCCACCATGGACAACCTTGTCCGGATCGATCAGAGAACAAATACGCTTGAAATGCTTTTCCGAAACGATTTTTCCATAATTGGGATTATCCATTGGATTGTCACCAAACTGCTTTTGTATTTCCTGGGTAATTGCCTGAATGAGTTGATCTTTTACATCCCTGTGTACCAAGATATAGTCTGGCGCAACACAGGTCTGACCGCAATTAAGGAACTTTCCAAACACGATCCTTCGGGCTGCAAGCTGAATTTTAGCTGTTTCATCTACAATGCATGGACTTTTTCCTCCAAGCTCCAAGGTAACAGGCGTCAGATGCTTGGCAGCTTTCTCCATAACGATTTTTCCAACCGCCTGTGAGCCGGTAAAAAAGATATACTGAAATTTTTCGTCCAAGAGTGCCTGATTTTCCGCCCGACCTCCTGTGATAACTGCCACATATTCCTCAGAAAAGCACTGAGCAATGAGTTCTTGGAGTAATGCCGAGGTTGCCGGGGAGTAAGCACTCGGTTTGATTACCGCAGTATTGCCGGCGGCAAGGGCATCCACCAACGGCCCCACCGTCAAAAGAAACGGATAATTCCATGGGCTCATAATCAAGACGTTTCCGTATGGTTCCGGCTGAATATAGCTTTTAGCTGCAAATTGATGCAGGGGAGTAGGGGCTTTTCTTGTTCTTGAAAGCCCGTAAGCATATTTGATCATATAGCGAAGTTCTTCCAGCACCAGCCCAATCTCACACATATATCCCTCGAATGGACTTTTTCCAAGATCCGTCTGCAAAGCGGCGTGGATACGATGTTCGTTCGCTTTTACAAGCTTTTCCAGTTTTCGGAGCTGTTCTATTCGAAAGATCGGCGCCAGTGTCGCGCCGGATCTGAAATATGCACGCTGCTTTTCAAGGATTTTATGAATGTCTGCCTGTTCCATAGTATTTCCTCCTGATGCAATATAGCTAATCATACCACGATTTTTTATTCGCCGCAATGGCAAATCCTTGACCACCTAAGCATATGTTGGTATAATAGTTAAAAGTACCTTAAAGGAGCATCCCTATGGCGAAAGCAAAAACTGTATTTTATTGTTCCTCCTGCGGCAACGAAACGCCAAAGTGGCAGGGACGCTGCCCCAGCTGTGGTCAGTGGAATACACTGGTAGAGCACATCGAAAAACCGTGTGCACCTGGTCGTGTAAAATCATCACCTGTTGGCCTTGGCAAGATTCCAAAGCGACTTCAACAGGTAGATATCGACAGTGAAACCAGATTTTATACCGGTATGAATGAACTGGATCGGGTACTGGGCGGTGGCGCAGTGCAAGGAAGTCTTGTTTTGGTAGGCGGTGCGCCGGGGATTGGAAAATCTACACTGCTGCTCCAGATCTGCGCCAATATTTGCAAGGAACGAACGGTACTGTATGTGTCCGGCGAGGAATCTGAGCGGCAGCTCAAACTCCGTGCAGATCGATTGGGCGTGCAATCTGATGATCTGTATATTTTATCCGAAACTCGCATGTCTGAGCTGCTAGCTGCTGTAGAAAGCTTGAAACCGGATGTACTGATCGCTGATTCCATCCAGACACTGTATAATGAATCAAACGATTCCTCACCGGGCTCTGTATCGCAGGTGAAGGACTGCACGATGAATCTGATGCAGGTAAGCAAGCAAGAAGGGATCACTGTTTTTGTTGTAGGACACATCAACAAAGATGGTGCTATTGCTGGCCCGAAGGTTTTGGAACATATGGTTGACTGTGTCATGTTGTTTGAAGGGGACAGTCATTCGTCCTATCGCCTCCTTCGTGCCGCAAAAAACCGATTTGGCTCTACCAATGAAATCGGAGTGTTTGAAATGGGTGAGTCTGGGCTGATTGAGGTACCGAATCCATCCAAAATGCTGCTGCAAGGCAGACCGGAAAACGCTCCGGGATCATGTGTTGCATGCGTTATGGAGGGCACTCGTCCGGTTCTGGCTGAAATTCAGGCATTGGTAACCAAGACAAGTTTCAATGTCCCCAGACGAGCTGCCGATGGCTTTGATTTTAATCGAGCGGTTTTGATGCTTGCGGTGGCTGAAAAAAGGGGAGGACTGGCGTTGAGCACTTTTGATGCCTATATCAATGTGGTTGGCGGTCTGCATCTGGACGAAACAGCTGCTGACTTGCCACTGATCCTTGCGGTAGCATCAGTCTATCGCGACAGACCGATTTCGTCAGCCTTAGCCGCGATTGGCGAAGTAGGCCTGACAGGGGAGATTCGCGCAGTCAATCATTTGGGGCAGCGGCTGCAAGAGGTCTCTCGACTTGGATTCAAGCAATGTATTATCCCAAGATCAGGGTCAGAATCGGTAGAGATCCCTCAAAATTTGGAAGTATTTCGTGTCCGCAACATTCGAGAGGCTATTGAATTCGCATTATAAAATAGGGAAGAGGGGAGCTGAAAGCCAGCTCCCCTCTGTTTTTATATTAGCATGCCGACAATCAAACCAATCAAGAAAAATGCTCCTGCAAACATGATCCAGAATGATGGATTCAGTTTCTGCTTTTTCCTCACGACGACACGCTTTGGAACTTCTCGGATGATAACCCGTTCAGGTTGGTCGGAATTGTGATCGATCAAATTGATCACAATAGGCGATGAGGTGATAGGCTGCGGAGGATCAGGTTTCTGAGGCTCTGTTATGCGCCCGGTTGCAAGATAATCGATCTGTGTATCCAGTATTTCTGCTAATCGAATTAAGTTCAAGGCATCGGGACATGACTGGTCATTCTCCCATTTAGAAATAGCTTGCCTGCTGATTCCTAGGTCATTGGCCAGGTCACCTTGAGAAAGCTGATGTTTTTTCCTTAGTTCGGAAATTCTAATACCAATCGACATAATCTATTTTTCACCTCTAAAACATGTCAACTATCAGTTGCATTATACACTTTTTGCAATATTTAGTCAACTTCTTCTGAGCCGCTTTCCTCAAAACTCAAGCGAGAAATCGGATTTGCCTCAGCTGCAATTTTCAATTCCGTGCTTTCGATATGAGTGTAGATCTGAGTGGTATTTAGGTTTTCATGCCCCAGAACCTCCTGAACGGTCTTGATATCCACTCCATTTGACAGCATCAATGTTGCAGCAGTGTGTCGTAGTTTGTGTGCTGAGAATTGGGTGGCATCCAGTCCGGCTGCAAGTAATGCTTTCTTGACTAGGCGATGCACTGCGGATACACTGATACGATTCCCATCTCTGGACCCAAATAAGGCGCGATTATCTGTAAGAACTTTCTGACTGCGTTCTATCAGATAAGCATCGATCGCTTTGCGGCAAGATGTTCCGAAATATACAAACCGTTCTTTGTTGCCCTTGCCAACAACGCGAAGCCGATCCTCATAAATATCTGTTAAATTGAGTCCGACAAGTTCACTCCGACGAATGCCGCAATTCAAAAATATCATTAGTATAGCGTAATCACGCGCCTGATTCGCTCCGGATACAGATTGCAGAAGTGCAGAAGATTGCTCCAGTGTCAAATAACGAGGAAGGCTTTTTCGGATCTTTGGATACTCCAAATCCGCAACCGGGTTTTCCTGCAGCTGTTTTGTGCGAACCGTAAGGTACTTATAAAAAGATTTGATGGCTGAGAGCTTTCGGGCTCTGGCCGCAGCCTCAATTCCGGTTTCAGAAAACGGTTGATCCGGATTGGGATTGCGATCATTCGCCAGATATGAAAGAAATTCAAACACATCAGCTGTGGTAATGCTTTGTATAAACGGAATATCAATATCCTTTATGTTGATTTCATCCAAGCGTGTTGACACGCTCATCTCACTGCGCATTAATTTCACGAACCGTAAGAACATTCTAAGATCCAGGTAATATTCAGAAATAGTGCGTGGTGACTGCGCCTTTATATTTTCATGATATGACAAAAACTCCCGTAATACTTGGGGGCAATCCATATATTTGTGCATAATAGATCCTCCTGATACAATAAGCTGTCCTGTTTGTCTTATTCCGAACGCACATTATGAAAGCACATAGTCCTTTCATATTAGAATTATATCATAAACGCCCCACTAACGCAACAAAATTTTTATTTTGTTGCGTTGGTGGGGCGTTAGTCAATACGCAATACCTTCTGCAAATCTCTCCCTCTATGTTCTTCATTCTATCACTGAAAATTGATTTACTTTGGTATTTGTACAAAAGAAAGCCACTGCTCTACATAGAACAGTGGCTTCTGCTACGGATTTTTTATCAACTTACCTTCTTGAATCCTGTAAGTAACCTGATGAGCTGCATTATCCATAAATTCGATCGTAAAGAATTTGGTCGTATCTGTTTGATTCAGTCCTATGATTTCCAGTAATTGCTCAGGTGACATTTGGTTCATCGAAAGGATCACCCGCCTTGAGATCGGCGTTCCTTCGACCTGTGTAACTTCAGAAATCTGTACCTGATAGATCTCACATTCAGTCCCGATCAATAATCTGGAACCTGTGCCCAGTTGTACAGGTGTGATCATATAATCGGCCGGATCACCTTGGATGGTCAAATCGCCGCATTCCCCTTCTGTGGATTTTGGCACATAGACATCCTTCAGGATTCCGTCTAACTGACCATACGGGAACTCGACCTTGATCACCCCTGCTGCATAGGCCGCTATCTCGTACTGATTAAAATAAATTACAAGTCCATCTGAACTCAGATACCAATTAGGGGTCATGTTTCCGTATTTCAACTGCCCCTCTACTGTTTCGGTATAATTATCATACAGTATTCTGTTACCGATCTGCTTAAATCGAGTCTCTAGTGATTCTACGACCATATCCCGAAGCGTGTTAGCGGCATCAGACTCGATCACATCCTCCAATCTCAGTTTCTCCTTTTCTGAGAAATCCAAATTGTATGCTGTTTGTGTCGTTACCGGGTGTGCGCCCCCAGAATACACCGAATTGACTCCCAAGATCGATATCAGTCGATCATCGTGCCGTGCCACATCCATGCTTAGATAATTTGAATAGCTGTAAAATGTTTCACGGTAATCCTTAAAGTGTGTCTCAGCCTGCTGGAGGAGCTGAGAACTGTTATTGTGAAATGTTTCCTCTATCTGACTGATTTGCGAATCGCCCCAGGAATCGATCTCCAGATCCTGCGCGTAAAATTCCATCGAATCATAGCTTTCGTACAGGATCGTGGTACCATCTTCTGAGGTGATGGTATTCGTCATCGGTGTAAAGGAGATCGTGCTGTAATTAGCAAATGACTCCCCTGCGGCCTCTGCCCGTCCTCTACTCGACGATTCATCTGGCATGTATATTACCGCACTTTCCTGCGGAATCTCCCCAGAATACGCATCAGATAACATTCTTTCTTCTGCTGATGCCGATCTTTCGTATTCATTTACCGCAATACCTGCGTTAGAACTACATCCGGAGATCAATGCCATAGTCAAGGCAAATATGACTAATTTGTATTGCACTATGCCACTCCCCTTTCTTGTACACATAATATCATAGGATGTATTTGAATGCAAGAAATCGTAAATGATTTAATTTCTTAAAAGTTTCATCGAAAATAGCCTTTACATATTCGCTCATATTGTATAAAATAAGAAATGAAAATTGTCATATATGACAGGAGGATATCATTATGAGTATCAAAAGAATCGGTGTCCTTACCAGTGGCGGAGACGCTCCCGGTATGAATGCCTGTGTGCGTTCCGTTGTTCGTACAGCACTCTACCACGGTATTGAATGCTATGGCATTCGTCGTGGATGGAATGGTCTTATTACCGGAGATATTATCCGGTTGGATGAAAAAAATGTATCCCATACGATCAATCGCGGCGGTACGATCCTTTATACCGCAAGAAGTAAGGAATTTATGACTGTAGAAGGCCAACAAAAAGCTGTTTCTACATGTAAGTTTCTCGGTTTAGATGGTATCATCGCTATTGGTGGTGATGGCACTTTCCGCGGTGCTCAGGCTCTGTCGCGCCATGGTATCAATGTAATCGGAATCCCGGGAACCATCGATAACGATATCAGCTGCACCAATTACTGCATTGGCTTTGATACTGCTGCCAATACCGCGATTGAATGTATCGATAAGCTGCGTGATACCATGCAGTCCCACGAGCGTTGCTCTGTTGTAGAGGTTATGGGCCGCAATGCCGGTTATCTGGCGATGTATGTAGGTCTTGCTGTTGGTGCGACCGCTGTCCTTGTGCCTGAAGAGCCAATCGACTTTGAGCGCGATGTGATTGAAAAGATCCGTCAGGCCAGATTCAATGGTTTCACACACTATATGATCGTGGTTGCCGAAGGCGCCGGTTCTGCAGCTGGTATTGCCGCACAGATCAAGGATGCAATCGATCTGGATCCCCGTGTGACGGTTCTGGGACATATCCAGCGCGGTGGCGTACCCTCCGGCCGTGATCGCGTCAATGCAACAAAGATGGGCTATCTGGCCGTAGAACTGCTCAGAGCCGGCAAGAACAACCGGATCGTATGCACCCATGATGGCAATTTCACCGATGTGGATATCGAAGAAGGTTTGAATATGACAAAGAGCATCCAGCAAATGGAAGTGGATGTTCTGGCGGCAATGACCGGTATTTGATCCTAGGATCCCCTGCGGAAAATTTTCCGCAGGGGAATTTTACTGGATATAGGAAATGCGCGTACTTCAAGTACGCGCATTTTACTGTTATCAGGCTTTTGGATGGCATCTGCTGTACACCTGTTTCAGATGCTGATCT
>JARHYV010000093.1 GCA_029258495.1 Faecousia sp.
GATCCTGATCATTGGATTCATTGTCGGCTCTGTACAGCGTACCAAATCACCAAAAGCCCCAAAGAACACCAATAGCACAGAAACAACGATCAGCCCCAGCGAAGCACTTCAGATGGAAGCCGACTCCCTGCTGAACCAAGCGCAAGTCCTTGCCTCCCACTTTGATTATCAGGCAGCAATGGATCTGCTGAACAGCTACTCCGGCGGACTGGACTCCAACGAAGCGCTGAAAACAAAGTACAACGAATACAGTGCTGCGATGGCTACCCTTGTCCCCTTTACCGATGTGGATAAGATCCCCAATCTGGGTTTCAACATGCTGATCGAGGATCTGCCCCGTGCGTTGGCCGACAAGGACTACGGCTCCAAGTACAACGAAAACTATGTCACCACCGGTGAATTCAAGGCCATTCTTCAGCAGCTGTATGATAACGGCTACATTCTGGTCAGCCCTTATGATATCGCCCCCCTGACCGTCGGGGATGACGGAAAAATCACCATCACCAAGGGTACCCTGTATCTGCCCGAGGGCAAGAAACCGCTCGTCCTGACACAGCAGGGTGTCAACTATAACACCTACATGGTGGACAGTGACGGCGATGGTCTTGCTGACAAGGGCGGTGCAGGCTTTGCCAGCAAGCTGATCGTGGATCCCAGCGGAAAGCTGATGAATGAAATGGTGGCGTCCGACGGCTCTGTCGTTACCGGCGCATTCGACCTGATCCCCATTCTGGATGAATTTGTTGCGGCTCATCCCGATTTTTCCTACCACGGTGCCAAAGCGATCATTGCCCTGTCCGGCTATGACGGACTCTTCGGCTACCGCACCAATCCGGGCTCTGCCAAGAAAATCAATCAGGAATACCACGATCAGGATGTCGCCGCAGTGGTTCCCGTGATCAATGCTGTGCGAGAGAGCGGCTACGACATCGCCTGTTTTACCTATGATCATGTGGGGTACGGCGATCTCAGCTCCACCGAAATTCAGGCGGATCTGAAACTGTGGACAGACGAGGTCACGCCTCTGCTTGGGAATGTGGACATTCTGGTCTACCCCTTCGGCAGTGACATCGGCGATACTGCCGAATACTCCGGCAATCAATATACGGTACTGGCTGATTTTGGTTTCAAGTACTTCATCGGTCAGGACACCTCCACCTCTGCATGGGGGCAGATCACGACAGCCTATGCACGCCAGACCAGACGCTGGGTCACAGGCTCGTACATGGCACACAACCCCAATCTCTTCAGCGACTTCTTTGATGCCTCCAAGGTATTGGATACCGCAAAACGCGGCGAAGTCCCGTCTTAACAGTGAAAGCGCCGGTTTTCCGGCGCTTTTCTCATAAAGGAGTTTTGCATATGGAATTAAAACCCGGAAAATACCGCCATTTTAAGGGCAATCTCTACGAGTTGCTCTATGTGGCACAGCATTCCGAAACCCGAGAGCCCATGGTGGTTTACAGAGCCCTGTACGGCGAGCGAGGCATCTGGGTAAGACCTGCCGCAATGTGGAGCGAGCAGATTCGGCGCGACGGATATTGCGGCCCGCGTTTCGAGTATATCGGCGATTGAACCATCCCTTATCCAAAAATCCCCAGTCCTGCGGCTTGCAGACTGGGGATTTTTTCATGCGTGTTCAAGTCACTTTTTGCCACGGAGCTCGATGATCTGATCTCTCAGCACCGCAGCATATTCGTATTCCATCATTTTCGCCGCCTCTTTCATCTGCTTTTCCAGACGGGCGATCTCACGCTCTTTTTCCACCTTTGTCATCTTCACTCCGGTGCGACTCTTGCGCTCTGCCGTCGGCGAAGAGATCTCGATCAGATCACGCACGGATTTGATCACCGTCTTCGGCTCAATTCCGTGCGCCTGATTGTAGGCATCCTGAATATCACGGCGCCGAGCCGTTTCATCCAATGCCGCACGCATGGATGGGGTGATGTGATCTGCATACATGATGACTCTGCCCTGCGCATTACGGGCCGCACGACCGATGGTCTGGATCAGGCTGGTTTCCGAGCGAAGAAATCCTTCCTTATCCGCATCCAAAATCGCCACCAAACTGACCTCCGGCAGATCCAGTCCCTCACGAAGCAGGTTGATGCCGATCAGGACATCAAATTTTGCCATACGCAGATCCCGGATGATCTCCATGCGTTCCATAGCCGCGATCTCAGAATGCATATAGCGCACCTTGATCCCTGCCTTTTGCAGATATGTTGTCAAATCCTCTGCCATTTTTTTCGTGAGTGTGGTCACAAGCACGCGCTCATCCCGGGCAGTTCTCTCATTGATCTCTCCGATCAGATCATCGATCTGTCCGTCAATGGGACGAACCTCCACAATGGGATCGAGCAGCCCCGTTGGACGAATCACCTGCTCCACCGTCTGTCCCGATCGGGCGCGTTCATATTCTCCCGGTGTTGCCGAAACATAGATCACCTGATTGATCTTACTTTCAAATTCCGCAAAATTCAGTGGGCGATTGTCGTAAGCAGAGGGCAGACGAAAGCCGTAATTGACCAGAGAGTCTTTTCTGCTCCGATCCCCTGCATACATGGCACGGCACTGGGGCAGCGTCACATGGCTTTCATCAATAAACATCAGAAAGTCATCCGGGAAATAATCCAACAGCGTGGTGGGCGGTGTCCCCGGGGCTCTCCCCTGAATGACCCGGGAATAGTTTTCGATGCCGTTGCAAAAGCCGATCTCTGTGAGCATCTCCAGATCATATGCGGTGCGCTGGGCGATGCGCTGAGCCTCGATCAGCTTGTTCTGGGCGCGGAACCACGCCACCTGATCGTCGCATTCCCGTTGGATATCCCGCATCGCCCGGCTCAGTTTTTCTCTGGATGCCACATAGTGGCTTGCCGGGTAGATGGACACATGGTCGATATAACGCTCTGCCATTCCCGTCAGCGCATTGATCTCAGAGATCCTGTCGATCTCGTCGCCAAAGAACTCCACCCGTATCGCCCTGCCCGTCCAGTAGGCAGGATACACCTCCAAGGTGTCACCACGAAGGCGGAATTTATTTCTGGAAAAATCGATATCGTTTCGCTCGTAGCGGATCTCTGCCAGTTTTTTCAGGATCTCGTCCAAGGGTCGCTCCTGCCCGACCCGGAGAGAGATCACCATGCTTTTGTAGTCAATGGGATCGCCCAGACCATACAGACAGCTGACAGAGGATACCACGATCACATCTCTTCTTTCAAACAATGCGCAGGTAGCACTGTGACGCAGGCGGTCGATCTCTTCATTTACGGATGCATCCTTTTCGATGTAGGTGTCCGTATGGGCAATATATGCCTCCGGCTGATAATAATCGTAGTAGGAGATAAAATATTCCACTGCATTGTTCGGAAAGAACTCCCGAAACTCCGAGCACAGCTGTGCCGCCAGTGTCTTATTGTGCGCCAACACCAAGGTGGGTCTGTTCAGCTTTTCGATCACCGATGCCATGGTAAAGGTCTTGCCGGAACCGGTAACACCCAGCAGGGTCTGCTCATGCAGCCCCCAGTTTACACCATTGACCAACCCCTGAACTGCCTCCGGCTGATCACCGGAGAGCGAATAATCCGAAACAAGTTCAAAACGATCCATTGATTTCCTCCTTATACGATCATATGGCACTCCTCCGGACGGTACAGGTTGGATTCCGCCAGAGAAACATAGTCATCGTCCGCCACAACAACATGGTCTGCCAAAACGATATCCACACCATCAAGCGCTGTTGCAAGTCTTTTCGTTGTCAGAATATCCTCTTGTGATGGCACAGCAATTCCACTGGGGTGGTTGTGCGCCAGTACAACGGTGGTCGCATTCACACTCAGAGCAACCTCTACGATCCGCCTGATGGACACATTTGCAGAATTTACACTGCCTCTGCCAACTTCCTTGCAGCAAATGACCTTGCACTTTCCGTCGAGGCACAGCAAATATACAAC
>JARHYV010000234.1 GCA_029258495.1 Faecousia sp.
ATAAACAAAGGTCTTGCGTTCCGCCTCGATCACCTTCATCTTCTTTTTGGAAATTGCACGACGAATGTTATCTGCCTGACCCATGGTATATCCGCCAAGGCTACGGAAGATCTGGATGACCTGCTCCTGATAGACGATGCAGCCGTAGGTGACCCGAAGGATAGGCTCCAAAAGCGGTGTCTATAGGTGATCTTGCTGTTGTCCAATTTATTGGCGATGAAATCTCCGATGGAGTCCATAGGGCCGGGGCGGTACAGTGCAACGATTGCCGTCAGATCTTCGATGGATGTGGGTTTCATCTTGATGCACACACTGGTGATGCCGGCAGACTCCAGCTGAAATACGCCCTGAGTCTTACCTTCCGAAAGCATCCGGAATGTTTCCGGATCATCGTCGCGAACCTTCGCAATAGCGAAATCCGGTGTATGACGGCGGATCTTGTCCTCTGCATCCTTGATGACTGTCAGATTCCGCAATCCAAGGAAGTCCATTTTCAATAGTCCCAGTTCTTCCAATGTTGTCATGGTATACTGCGTCACCATGATATTATCATTGTAGGATACCGGAACATATTCGTATACCGGTCGTTCGGTAATCACGACACCGGCTGCATGTGTCGAAGTATTTCTCGGCATACCTTCCAGACTTCTTGCGGTATCAATCAATTTCTTGACACGCTCATCCTCCTGATACATCGCCTTCAGCTGAGGGGATGCATCCATTGCCTCATCAATGGTGATATGAGGCTTTGTCGGGATCAACTTTGCCACAACATCCGTTTCGGCATACGAATAATTCAATGCACGACCTGCATCTCGAATGGCACCCTTGGCTGCCATGGTGCCAAAAGTCACGATCTGTGCCACATGATCCTTGCCGTATTTCCGCGTGACATAGTCGATCACTTCACCCCGGCGTTCCTGACAGAAGTCCGTATCGAAATCCGGCATACTGACACGCTCCGGGTTCAGGAACCGTTCAAAAATCAGGTTATACTTCATCGGATCGACTTCTGTAATATGCATGCAGTATGCCGCAATCGATGCCGCACCCGAGCCACGCCCCGGGCCCACAGGGATATCGGACGCCTTAGCATAGCGAATGAAATCCCACACGATCAGGTAGTAGTTCACATACCCCATGCGGCTGATTACATCGATCTCATATTCCAGTCGTTCCCTGTACTCTGCCGGAGGGTTTTCATACCGTTCGGCAAATCCGTCATAGCACAGCTTGCGGAAATAAGACTCACTGGTATACCCTTCCGGCACCGGGAAAGAGGGCAGCTGATACTCATTGAAGACAAAATCCACATTGCATCTGTCCGCAATACGCACCGTATTCTCCAGTGCCTCTTCACAGCCGGGAAACAACTCCCGCATCTGCTCTTCACTTTTCAGATAGAACTCCTGCGTGGCAAAACGCATCCGGTTCTCTTCGTCGATGGTTTTTCCGGTCTGGATACACAGCAGCACATCCTGCAAATTCACATCTTCCTTGCGAAGATAGTGGGCATCGTTGGTAATGACCAGAGGCAGCCCGGTTTCCCTTGACAGCCGCTGAAGTCCCTGATTCACAGGGATCTGCTCCTCGATCCCATGGTTCTGCATTTCCAGGAAGAAATTCCCTTCGCCGAAAATACGCGACAGATTCAGGGCATATTCCTTTGCCCCGTCATAGTCGTTTTGCATCAGCCTCTGGGGGATCGCACCGCCCAAACACGCTGACAGCGCGATCAAGCCCTCGTGGTACTGCTCCAGCAATTCCAGATCCACTCTGGGTTTGCCGTAAAATCCCTCCATAAAGGAATGAGAAACCAGCTTACACAAATTGGAATATCCGGTTTTATTCTCACACAGGAGTACCAGATGATTGGACAAATTATCGACACCATGCACACGATCCGTCATTTTTCTGGGTGCAACATAGACTTCGCAGCCCATGATCGGCTTGATCCCGGCCGCCTTTGCAGTCTTGTAGAAACTGATACAGCCAAACATGACACCATGATCGGTGATCGCGATGGTATCCTGTCCCAGTTCCTTAACACGATCCATCATTTTATCGATACAGCAAGCCCCATCCAAAAGACTATACTCTGTATGCACATGAAGATGCACAAAACCCATTAAATCTCCTCCTTAGCAAACATGATCAATTTCTTCAAACGGTGATTCATTGCAGGTTTCGTGATTGGAGGATCCATCATTGCTGCCAGTTCTGTCAAACTGGAAACAGGATTCTGTTCTCTGGCAAATGCTGCCTGTTGGAGCTTCGCCGGAAGACGATCCATCAGATTGCGTTCCCGGATCAGCCGAATGGCATTGATCTGTTCCTGCGCAGCATCGACAACTTTAGAGGTATTGGCTTCGTCACAGTTGCAGCGGCGATTCACTTTGTTTTTGAGTTCCTTTTCCAGCTTAGCCTCCATAATGCCCATAGCGGAAACAGGCGCACCCAAAAAAGTCAGACAATCCGAAATCAAGTCACTTTGCTTCAGGTACAGCACCTGACTGCCGCCACGGCTTGCAAGCTTTGGATAGAACCCCAGAGTTTCTTCCATCAGCGTGTAGGTTTCCCGTGCCACAGCCTGATGGGCGGTTGCAATCTCCAGATGGTATCCCTTGGCAGGGTCTGTTACGGAGCCGCCTGCCAAAAAAACACCCTTCAGAAATGCAAGCTTGCAGCAATCCTCTTCCAAGACGGAAAGATTGACATGCAGCGACAGCATTTTACCCAGCTCAAAGCCGTATGTGCGGAAAATAACATCCAATTTCTGAGGATCCGAAATTTGGAAGATCAGCTTTCCCGGAGCCTCTACCGAGGGAAACTCATCGAATTCCAACGCAAATGCTTTTCGAAAAAGCTTCGGCAGGAGCATTGCAAATTCACGGCTTTCCGTGACGATCCGAATGGTATCACTGGTGAATGTGTTGCAGTACAGCAGCACACCAAACGCCTGTGCCACCGCACAGCAGCGTTTTGATGGAAAATCCCTGCAAATTTCCGCCTTCGCACCAGCAGAAAAGGACAGACTCATTCCATTCACTCCCTTATCACCAAATCCGGACTTCCGGCTCCAGACGGATCCCGGTATTTTCGTACACGCGATCCGATACCTGATGCAGCAGGCTCTTTACATCTGCCGCAGTTGCTCCGCCCAAATTAACGACGAAACCGGCATGTTTTTCAGAAACCGCTGCACCTCCCACCTGAAATCCCTTCAGACCCGTCTGCTCGATCAGTGCTGCAGCATAACCACCCACCGGTCGCTTGAATGCAGAACCGGCACTGGGCATATCCAACGGCTGCGACGCTGCTCGCTTGCTCTTCAATTCACGGATCCTTTCCCGGATCTCTTCTTCCGCCTTCGGCTGCAGCCCAAACTCCGCCGCAACTACGATCCAGTTATTCTCCTGAATCGCGCTGTGACGATAAGAGAATGCGATCTCATCATACGCAAGCCATCTGCAATTTCCCTGACGGTCTACAATACGCACTCTTGTGCAAACATCCTTGATCTCGCTGCCATAGGCGCCGGCATTCATAAACACACCACCTCCGATGCTGCCGGGGATCCCATGGGCAAATTCTAATCCTGATAGGCCCTGACTTGCGGCAAACAGCGCCGCACGACTCATTGTGACACCGGCCATCACACGGATAACGGTATCACCAATACGCTCCATACCATCCAAACAATCCTTCAAACAAATTACCAATCCACGAATACCTTCATCAGGGGCCAAAATATTGGTTCCTGCACCCAGTATAGCAGTTGTTATGTCCAACTGGTTGGACAATTTCAAAAGATTGGAAAGTTCCTCTTCCGTTTTCGGCAGCGCAATGCACTGGGCATTTCCGCCAATGCGGAAGGATGTAAATTTGGACAGCGGCTGTTCCACCTGCAGCTCCAAGGTTGGGATATTTTCTCTAATTTTATCAATAAAATCAATCATTTTGACATAAACACCTCCGTGCGTATAATAACATAAGTATATCATATCACAGTTTTCTTTTCAATTATTACTACATCTTAAATTTTGTGTAAAAAGAGCAGCCCTGCGGCTGCTCTTTAATGGGGAATTCTTACTTTTCTACAATTTCCAATACTTCCATGGGACATGCCTTCACGCAAATGCCGCAGGCAATGCACTTGGAGGTAGGAGCATCTTCATTTGCTACCATGACCTTCATGGGACATACCTCGACGCACTTGCCGCAGTTGGTACATAGCTTCTTGTTGATCATGTACACACCGGTCTTGGGGTTCTGAGTGATTGCGCCTGCCTCGCAAACCTTGGCACATTTGCCGCACTGGATACAGGTCATCGGCTTGGGATCGCCGTTTTTGCCCACCACGATCTGAATTGCAGATTTGTCGGGGTCAAAGGCCTTGTAAAAAGCGACAGAACATGCACGGACACACTCAAGACATGCCATACAGGCAACATCTTTTTTGACTGAGAGTTTCTTCATCGTAGAGGATTCTCCTTTTTTCATTATGTAATCTTGTTCATTATACTCTTGCCGCAGATAAAATGCAATGTTTATTTCATATATTTTCCATATTTCGTGCCTGTGTTTTCGAAATGCCAATTTTTACAAAAGATATGACTAAAATCCGGATACATGTGAATACTATATCTGTCACACCCATAAAAGGAGGATCATTATGAAAAAATATCTTTACAGTGCGGCAGCTCTGCTATTGGCTGCAACAATGCTTTTTGGCTGTGGAAAGCAGAATGTTTCCGATCACAAAGGCGGCAGGATCACCGAACCCACATCCGAAACGCCCACGATCATTCCCTCCCCTTCCATGACCACGCCTTCCACCGTACCATCGGTGTCCGAACACAGTCAGACAACGCCCCATACCGAGAACCCGTCATCTACTCAAAGCACAATGGACAGCACGGATCATACCACCGAAAGCATGGGAACAAGCGTCCCCAACAAAGGTATGTGAAAAAAGCGCGGAATATTCCGCGCTTTTTCTATAAAACAGTCACATAGCGTGTGATATTGCGTTTCATGCGCTCCACAGCCGCTGCCGCTGCCTGAAT
>JARHYV010000351.1 GCA_029258495.1 Faecousia sp.
TCCTTTACTGCGGTGTATGTTGCCTTGGGCATACGCAGCCCCGAGAGAATGGCATCCAGTTCACCCTTCAGAGTGAAGAAGGTTTCGCCGGATCCATAGGTGCCCAGAACGAGCATTTTGGGTTCCTCCGGCAGCAGCTGATCTTCCATGGGCAGATAGATCTTAGCCAATTCATAGAGCTTGGCACACTTGTTGTGGTAGGCATTGTTGCGGGACAGGATATCCATCATAGAGGGCAGTGCAATGGTGCGCATGATGGAGGTGTCTTCACCCAGAGGGTTCTGGATCCGCATGGCATTGCGCAGCGGAGAATCGCCGGGAAGACGAATCTGATCAAAGATACCGGGGGAAACGAAGGAATAGGTGATGATCTCACTGTAACCCATGGCACGGCACAGAATGCCGGCCTTGTTTTCCGCCTGCATGATGGGGGAGTAGCCGCCTTGAGTAGATGTTTTGAATGCGGTGGTGGGGATCTCGTTGTACCCGTAGCTCCTGCCCACTTCTTCGGCGATATCTGCCATCAGGTTCAGGTCGGGACGCCAAGAGGGAACCAAAATGTCATCGCCCTCAACGGGAATTTCCAGTAAATTCAGATACTTGATCATATCCTCACGGGAAATATCGGTGCCCAGCAGGCGGTTGATCTTCTCCGGCTCCAGAGGCAGCGTCTTAGGCTGGGGGACATTGTTCAGGATATCGATGATGCCGTCCATCACATCGCCGCATTCCAGCAGTTCAACCAGTTCGCAGGCGCGCTCAACGGCGGGGACTGTCATCATGGGGTCGAGGTTCTTTTCGAATTTGCCGGAGGCCTCGGTACGCATACCAAGGGCCAGAGCAGTCTGGCGGATGGAAGTACCATTGAAGTTTGCGGACTCAAAGACGATGCAGGTGGTATCGTCCTGAACCTCGGAATTCTCACCGCCCATAATACCGGCAAGACCGATCGCTTTTTCACCGTCGGCGATCACCAGCATGCCGGGTTTCAAGGTGCGGACATTTCCGTCCAGAGTTGTAAGGGTCTCGCCCTCAACAGCCTCGCGAACCACGATCTGACCGGAGGTGATGTAGCGATAGTCAAAGGCATGCATGGGCTGACCGTATTCCAACATGACATAGTTGGTGATGTCAACGATGTTGTTGATGGGGCGGATACCGTTGGCACGCAGGCGCTGACGCATCCATTTGGGAGAAGGGCCGACCTTGACATTGGCGACCATACGGGCACTGTATCGGTTGCAGAGCGCCTCGGCAGGAACTTCGACATCCAGTTTTTCAAAGACGGAACCGGCATCGCTGCCATGTACAACAGGCTCATGGTGTTTCATCTGCATGCCGAAGGCAGCGGCAGACTCTCTTGCAAGACCCATGATGGAGTAGCAGTCGGGACGGTTGTTGGTGATCTCAAAATCCACAACGGTATCGTCATTTCCGATAACCAGATTGATGTCATCACCGGGCTTGCAGTCTTCGTCATTCAGGATCCAGATGCCGTCTGCAAATACACCGGGCAGATCATTCTCGGTGAGTCCCAGCTCCTGAAATGAGCAGAGCATGCCGTTGGACTTCTCACCCCGGAGCTTTCCCTTGGTGATATGGACACCGCCGGGCAGCCAAGAGTTATGAAGGGCAGCAGGGACAAGATCGCCCTCGTGGACATTTTGTGCGCCGGTGACGATCTGGACGGGTTCATCCTGTCCCACATCGATCTGGCAGACCCACATATGATCGGAATTTTCGTGGCGCACAATGGAAACCACCTTGCCCACCACGACATTTTTGATCTGAGCATCCATACGCTCATAGGTTTCGACCTTCTGGCCGAATACCGTCAAGGTTTCCACATATTCTTTATCGGAGATGTGGGAAAGATCCACAAACTCCTCGTTGATCCATTTTCTGTTGAGTTTCATGGTACTTCCTCCTTAGAACTGATTCAGGAACCGCACATCATTGTCAAAGATCAGACGCAGATCGTTGATGCGGAGCCGACCCATTGCCATACGCTCAAGACCCATGCCGAATGCGAAACCGGAGTATTTTTCCGGGTCGATGCCGCAGTTGGACAGGACTTCGGGATGCACCATACCGGCACCCAGCAGCTCAATCCAGCCCTCGCCGTGGCAGGTGGAGCATACCTGACCGTCCACCTCGCCGGTGCCGTGGCACTTGTGGCACTGCATATCCATTTCGCAGCTGGGCTCAGTGAAGGGGAAGTGGTGAGGACGGAAACGCATCTGCAGATCCTGACCGTAAATGCGCTTCATCAGCGTGATCAGTGCGCCCTTCAGGTCACCCATGGTGATATTCTCTGCCACGACCAGACCTTCGATCTGGTGGAACATGGGGGAATGGGTAGCATCTGCTTCGTCCTTGCGGAACACACGGCCGGGAGCCAGAATACAGATGGGAGGTTCGGAAATCTCCATTGCACGGATCTGCATGGGACTGGTCTGGGTTCTCAGGAGGACGGAGTCCTCGTCGTTAAAATAGAAGGTATCGGAACGGTCACGGGAAGGGTGCCCCTCCTCGATGTTCAGACGGGTGAAATTGTAGCTTGCCAGCTCCACCTCGGGGCCGTCTACGACCTGATAACCCATTCCGACGAAAATATCCTTGATCTCCTGCAGAACCATATTCATGGGATGCTGATGACCCATCACGATCTCTTCGCCGGGAATGGTGACATCGATGCTTTCACTGGCAAGCTTTGCCTCCAGAGCAGCTGCATCCAGTGCGGTCTTGCGCTCCTCCAGTTTTTTCTCGATGTCTGCACGGACAGCGTTGGCCAGCTGGCCCATAACAGGGCGTTCTTCAGCGCTCAGCTTGCCCATCTGTTTCAAAACGGCGGTAAGTTCACCTTTTTTGCCGAGGAGCTTGACGCGCAGCTCCTCCAGTGCCACTGGATTGGCAGCTGCATCAAGGGCAGCAAGGGCAGTGGCTTTGATTTGTTCCAGTTGCTGTTTCATGGAATTCTCTCCTTTAAGAAAGTTGTGGATACAAAGAAAAAACGGTCTTTCATCCCTGTAATGGGGACGAAAGACCGGAAAATCTTCCGCGGTACCACCCGCAATTCGCATATCATGCGCACTTAGTCAAGATGCAGACACATCTCGGGCCCATAACGGAGGTCAAACCGGCGCACCCTACTTCTGGTTCAGGCGGCAGCTCCCGGGAGAAGGCCCTCATACCGGCGCTGAGCGGATCCCACCATCCCGCTCTCTCTGAAAACGCCCTCTGATAAGAGGACAGCCCGTTCTTAGCATTTTGATATATGTTTCATTTTATCACATAGAAAAGGATTGTGCAAGGCTTATTATTGCTTGGAAAGGTGATTTTTCAGGACGATCATTGCCTGATGATAGCCTTCAAGCCCCTGTCCCATGATGGTGTGGAAACAGGCTTGCCCCGGGTAGGAGATCTGACGGAATTCTTCCCGGGAGGATACATCGGAGATGTGGACTTCCACTGCGGGGATGCTCACGGCCTTCAGAGCATCCAGAATGGCGATGGAGGTATGGGTGTAGGCTGCCGGATTGATGATGATGCCGTCAACGCATCCGTATGCTGCCTGGATCTCATCCACGATGGCACCTTCGTGATTGGACTGAAAATGTTCAGCCTCAATATCCAATTCAGCCGCCCAGTCCTTCAAAAGACGCAATAGCTCTTGATAGCTCTGACCGCCGTAGACATTGGGCTCTCGGATCCCAAGCATATTGATGTTAGGCCCGTTAATAATCAGGATCTTCATGGCTATCCTCCCAAATGACATGGATTTTTTCTGCTGCATCTTCGCAGGTAGTGTCATTCACAATGACTTTGTCCGAAAATGCGTGGTACAGGGGTTTGCGCTGTTCATACAGTCGGGCAGGCGGTGTCTGAATGGAGAGCGGACGACCCTCCGTCGGGAGTTCGTCGGGGGCTCTCTGGATCCACAGGATGGTGCCGTTCTGGTGGAGCAGCGGGTAGTTGCGCTTTTGGGTGACGCAGCCGCCGCCGGTTGCGATCACAAGACCGGACTGCCTGCCCAATTCGGATAGGATCTGCGTTTCCATATTCCGAAATGCAGCTTCGCCATCCTGAGAGAAAATCTCCGGGATAGATCTTCCTGCCTGCTTTACCAGTTCCTCGTCTGCATCTACAAATGTTTTTCCGCATTTCTGAGCAGCAAGCTTTCCGATGGTGGTTTTTCCGCTGCCTGCCATACCGACCAAAACGATATTGGACATCCGGCATTGCAGGCTGCGGTGGATAGACTGGATCAGCTCGTCCGGCAGCGTGTGGCCCATGAAATATTCAGCAGACTGTTTTGCTTGAGCCACAAGCATCCACAGTCCGTTGCATGCAGGAATGCCATGTGTTTCACAATCCAGAAGTAACTGGGTTCTCTGGGGATTGTAGATCAAATCGTAGACATATTCCAATCGGGGGAAATGTGTGATATCCAACGGGGCAGAGCCCGTATTGGGATACATCCCAACGGGAGTGGTGTTGACAATGATCTG
>JARHYV010000207.1 GCA_029258495.1 Faecousia sp.
CTCTTGGGATCGTGGACAAGGTCTTTTCCTTCATTCCCTTCTATGCACAGGGGTTCGGTTGGGTATGTGTCGCCATTGCAATGTACCTGCTCAGCCTGATCGTCGAAAAAATCAAAAAACACTGAAATGCAGAGCCGGATTCAAAAGAATCCGGCTCTTTTTTTGTAAATGGAATTGACCATGAAGAAATTTCTGGTATACTGAAAAGAAAAACGGAGGAACACCATGAATTTAGAACAGTTAAAAGAGAAACTGGATCAAGCACATTATATTTATGACGATACACTGGCAACCGTCCTGTCCGTTGCCCTTCAGCTGGGTCGTCCGCTGCTGATCGAGGGTGCTGCCGGTGTAGGCAAAACAGAGATCGCAAAGGTCATGGCAGCCGCACTTGATCGGGAGCTTGTGCGCATGCAGTGCTACGAGGGTCTGGATGAAAGCAAAGCCTTGTATGAGTGGAATTACCAGAAACAGCTGCTGTCCATTCAGGTCAACATGGCAAACGAAGATCGGGATGCTCTGACCAAGAGTCTATTCAGCGATGAATATCTTCTTGAGCGCCCGCTCCTGCGCTCCATCCGCTCCGAAAAGCCCGTCGTCCTGCTCATTGACGAGATCGACAAGGCAGACGAAGAATTTGAGGCCTTCCTGCTGGAGCTGCTGTCTGAAATGCAGGTTTCTATCCCCGAGGTAGGGACGATAAAGGCAAGATCCATTCCTTTTGTGGTGCTGACCTCCAACCGCGCCCGTCCCCTGTCCGAGGCACTGCGCCGCCGCTGCGCCTATCTGTACATCCAGTATCCGGATGTGGAAAAGGAGCTTGCCATTCTCCGTGCCAAGCTGCCCCATGTGGATGATCGGCTGTGCGTTCAGGTGGCTGCTGCTGTGGCAAAGCTGCGCAGCAATGAGGCAATTTTGAAAAAGCCCTCCATTGCCGAAACACTGGATTGGGCCGCTGCACTCGATGCCTTGGGCATCAGAGAGCTGACACCGGATGCCCTGCGCCGCACGGCAGGTTTCGTTCTGAAAAACAGCGAGGATCTGGCTGCCGTTGAAGACATCGACCCTTCTGCCCACAGCTGCAGCGGTCACTGCGGAGGACATCACCATGGTTGAGCCTGAGGTCTATCTGGAGAAAATTTCTCTTTTCTCTCGGATGCTGCGGCTGTACGGCATGGCCGTCGGCCCTCAGGAAACTGCGGATGCCTGCCAGATCTTGATCCATTTCGGTCTTGACGACCGAAATCAGGTCAAAACTGCGCTGCGAACCGTCTTTGCCAAATCCCGGGAGGAACAGGATACCTTTGACCGGGTCTTCGACGGTTTCTTTATCTCAGAGGATGCCATGCGTCAACAGGCACAGCAGGAGCAACAGCAGCAGGCCCAGATGGAACAGGCACGGCAGGAGGCGGAAAAAGACCTGCAATTCAACGGGCAGCCCCTGGAATTGACCCAGGAGCAGCGCGATGCCTATATCTCCATGTCCCAAGAGCAGCGGCAGAAACTGCGCAACTTCATGGATCGCTATAAGGGAAATGTTGAGCGCAATCCCAATCTCTATGGCAACTTTATCCACTCTGTATTTGCAAGAGCCATTCTTGAGCAGCAGATGCTCATGGAAAATGCCGGAACCGGATGCGAAAGCTCCGATCCGGAGCTTGGTCTTCTCTATCGGGACATCTCCCAATTCAAGGATACCGAGATCCCGAAAGCCATCTCCATCATCCAGACCATCTCTCAGCAGATCAACAGCGAACTGTCCGCCAAGCGAAATCGCGGCGGACATTCCGGCGCACTGGATTTCCGCAAGACCATCCGCAAGGGTCTGGAAACAGGCGGCAGCTTTTACCGGCTCCGCTACCGCAAAAAAAGGCAGCGCAAAAAGCACCTTGTTATTCTGTGTGATGTATCCGGCTCTATGATGCAGTTCTCCGAATTTGCCCTTCGGTTCATCCAATCCCTGAATCAGGTATCCGAAAGCTCCCGGACTTTCCTCTTTTCCGAGGACATTTTTGAGGCAGATCCCTTCCACCTGCAAAATATGGATCTATTCCGAACCTATGTAAAGGAGTCCGGTGCCTATGGACGGGGCACGGATCTGGGCAGCGCACTGGAAACTCTGTGCAAAAAGCAGCCCTCCATCCTGAATGCCTCCACCACCCTGCTCATCCTCTCCGACACAAAGACCGTTGATCAACCCCGGGCAATTCAGGCCCTGCTGGAGGCAAAGCGGCAGTCAGGACGCATGATCTGGCTCAATCCCATCCCGGAATCCAAATGGCAATATCTTCGCAGCGTTCAGATCATGGCGTCGGTGTGTCCGATGCTTTCGTGCAGCACGCTCCATGCTCTGGCCGATGCCTGCAAAAAGCTTGCACTATGACAAAAAGTCTGTCACCGCAGCATGGTGACAGACTTTTTTAATACAAGAGAGAAAAAATCGATGCGCCGAAAACCGTCAGGATCCCTGCAACGGCAATGGACAAGCTGCTCATTGCCCCTTCCACTTCCCCAAGCTCCATGGCCTTTGCCGTGCCCACGGCATGGGATGCCGTTCCGATCGCCACGCCTCTGGCAATGGGATCAGAAATTTTGAGCAGCTGAAAGACCGTTTCTGCAAACACATTGCCGAAGATCCCGGTGATCAGGATCACCGCAACCGTAATGGGCACATAGCCGCCCAACTGGGCGCACACATCCATACCGATGGCCGTTGTAATGGATTTGGGCAGAAAGGTCACATATTCCGCATGGCTCAGCTGAAACAGCACAGCCAGCGCAAGAATGGTGCACAGACTGGTGACCACACCGGAGAGGATCCCCGCCAATACCGCTCTGTGATTTTTCCGCAGGAGGGAAATCTGCCGGTATAAAGGGATCGCCAGACAGATGGTCGCCGGTGTCAGCAGATAGCTGATATACTTCGCCCCATCGTAATAGGTTTCGTACGGCACATCAGCCGCAGCCAATGCCCCAATACACAGCAGCATGGAAATCAAAATCGGGTTAAACGCTGCATGCCGCAGTTTGCTTTTCAGTACAGACCCGATCCCATAAGCCACGAAGGTCAGCGTCAGTCCAAAGTAAATGGAATTCTCGAAAAAATCAGACATGCTCAGACTCTCCCTCCTGCTGCTCCGGCACAGGGTGTTTCACCATTTTTTCCGTCACCTTTCCCGAAACCGCCATGACCACAACCGTGGACAGAGCAATCACAAACAGATAGGTGAACAGTGAATTCTTGACCAATCCCCAGGAATTCATCAGTCCCACTGCCGCCGGAACGAACATGATCGGCATGATCTGAACAAGGAAATTCCCCACATCCTCCACAGCGGAAAGCGGAATAAATCCTGTCTGTAATCCGGCAAAGAGGATCCCGATCCCGTAGATACTGGCAGGGATCGGCAGCGGGATCAAATAGCTCATCAGCTCCGCTCCAAATGTAATGGCTAAAATAATGCCAAATTGTTTGATATATTTCATAGTTCCTCCATCGTCACATCTGCTGCCTGCGCAATACAGGCGCACTCCGTCCGGTCGCAAAAAGTCCTCGTTGCTTTTCGCAACGAGGACTTCTGTGGCAGGGGCACAAGGACTTGAACCCTGAGCCTACGGTTTTGGAGACCGCCGCTCTACCAATTGAGCTATACCCCTATATATTTCCAAGGCTCTTGGGCCTGAACACACTGGTGGGCCTTCAGGGATTCGAACCCGGGACTATCCGGTTATGAGCCGGAGGCTCTAACCAACTGAGCTAAAGGCCCATATTTCTGGGCGGTTAAGCACCATACGCATGGTATTTTACCATCCGATCCCTGAATTGTCAAGATATATTTTACGATTTTGTGAAGAAATGCGCACGGCAGGAACCGTGCGCATTTGGGATCATTCCTCAGGAACCGACTCCACCGAAGTCCGGCGGCGGCGACGGCGGCGACGGGTGCTGCGGCGCTCCGGCTCTGCCTTTTCCACTCTGGTGCGGTATGCATCCGCGGCCTCTGAGGTAGCCTCGTAGGTCAGTCTGCTCACCCGAACCAATCCGTCCGGCTGTTCCGACAGGCGGATCCGAATGAGGAATTTTCCATGCTCCGGGCATGTGGCAAGATCCATATAGCGATGGCCGGCCTGAGCAAACCATCTGGAGCTGAGCATCTGTCTGCCGCAGGTGGGGCAGAGATTTTCAGGCCCGGACATCAGTGCCAGAGCCGCATGCTTGTCTGCAACATCATAAAACACCTTCCGGCCGATGCAGCCGGGCAGCTCCGCTCCATGAAAGCCGTTATCGTGGCTCCTGAGTGCCTGAGCATACTCCTCCATTCCGCGGCGCAGATCCAGTCTGGCACAGATCAGTGCGGTATGGTAGGCATCTCCCAGTGCATCGTGGGCAGGACGCGTAGCCTCTATTCCAAAAATTTCCATAGCGGTCTTCAGTGCCTTCTGAGCGGTGGAGCCGTCCGTCTGGGCATTGAACATCATCTGGGCATTGAACCAAATGTTGATCCAGTCTGTGGGCAGTCCGAACAGCTGAAGATTCTCACGCAGGATGCCAATATCGTCAAAGCCCCATGTGAGGAACACCACATCGTCACCGCACCACTGCCGAAAGCGATCCATCGCCTCTGGGAAGGAGATCCCCTCTGCCTTCAGCCGGGATTCCTTGATACCAGTGAGCTTGCTGACTCTGCGGTTCAGTGTGCGGTAATACTTCGGACGGATCATCACCTGAAATTCATCTGCAACCTGCTGATCCTGTGTAACACGAACCGCACCGATCTGAATGATCTCACCGCGGATCTGTACCGGCAGCACCTTGCGTGCAGAGGGAGAACCAGGCCATGGCTGATTCCATTCCATATCTAAAACAATATAGTCCATATTGAAACCTCAGTTCATTTTATCCTAGGGTATATGATACCACATCTCATGTTCATCTGTAAACCTTTCAGAAGGATTCTTTTCCGAAGATCCTGATTTTCAGTCTGCCGATCCTTGTGTGACATTGTCACTAAGCACCTTCTTGACAAAGGGATCGGCAAGGGGTATAATCAAAATACCCCCCAGGGGTATTAAAGTCCGGAGGTGAGATCCATGAATGAATGCTGCCACGATAAAATGACGCTCCGCAGCGATGAACAAAAGAAAAAGCTGATCAATCGTCTGTCCCGACTGGAAGGTCAGATCCGTGGGATCAAGGGCATGATTGAGGACGATGCCTATTGTACCGATATTCTGGTTCAAAGCGCCGCCGTCGGTGCGGCGATCAACGCATTTAACCGGGAACTGCTCGGCAGCCATATCCGAGGCTGTGTCGCAGAGGATATCCGCAGCGGCAACGACGAGGTCATTGAGGATCTGCTGAATACACTATACAAATTGATGAAATAATAAGAGAAAGGAAGGAGATACTATGCAACAATATGACATCACAGGCATGAGCTGTGCTGCCTGTTCCGCCCGTGTGGAAAAGACCGTTTCCAATCTGCCGGGAGTCGAAGCCTGCACCGTCAGCCTGCTGACCAATTCCATGAGCGTAGATGGAGCCATTGCTCCGGAACAGATCATCGCTGCGGTGGAAAGTGCCGGATACGGCGCCGCCGTCAAGGGCGCTGAAAAAACCGCCGCACCATCGGAGGACGCACTGAAGGACAGGGAAACCCCCGTTCTCAAGCAGCGGCTGATCTCTTCTCTGGGTTTTCTGATCGTGCTGATGTATTTCTCCATGGGGCATATGTTCGGACTGCCGCTGCCTGCTGCTTTAGAGCATGATCCGGTGGCTCTGGGACTTATCCAGCTGCTGCTCACAGGCGCGATCATGGTCATCAACCAGAAATTCTTCATCAGCGGTTTCAAAGGGCTGATCCACCGCTCTCCCAACATGGATACCCTGGTGGCTCTGGGCTCTACCGCCGCATTCGTTTACAGCACGGCTGCGCTGTTTTACATGAGCCACCTGCAATCCATCGGAGATATGCACGCTGCCCATGCACTGGTTCACGAATTCTATTTTGAATCCGCCGCCATGATCCTTGCGCTGATTACTGTGGGCAAAATGCTGGAGGCCCGCTCCAAGGGCAAGACCACCGATGCACTGAAAAGCCTGATGAACCTTGCCCCGAAGACGGCAACCGTGATCCGCGGCAATCAGGAGGTAGAAGTCCCCATCGAACAGGTTCGCAAGGGTGATCTCTTTGTCGTTCGTCCCGGCGAGCACATTCCCGTGGACGGCATCATTCTGGAGGGTGAAGCCGCCGTGGACGAGAGCGCGCTCACCGGCGAAAGCATCCCCGTTGACAAAACCGTAGGGGACGGTGTTTCTGCCGCCACCACTAACCAATCCGGTTTCCTGCGCTGTGAGGCAACCCGTGTCGGACAGGATACCACCCTGTCCCAGATCATCCAGATGGTCAGCGATGCAGCTGCCACCAAGGCTCCCATCGCGAAAATTGCCGACAAGGTATCCGGTGTCTTTGTCCCCACTGTCATCGCCATCTCCATTGTGACCATTGCCGTCTGGCTGCTGCTTGGCGAAAGCATCGGCTTTGCACTGGCACGGGGCATCTCTGTCCTTGTGATCAGCTGCCCGTGTGCATTGGGTCTTGCGACCCCGGTTTCCATTATGGTCGGCAACGGAAAGGGCGCAAAAAACGGCATCCTGTTCAAGACTGCCGTTTCCTTGGAGGAAACCGGCAAGGTCGAAACCGTGGTTCTGGACAAGACCGGCACCATCACTCAGGGGCATCCGGCTGTTACCGATCTGATCCCTGCCAATGGTTTTGATGCGCAGACACTTCTGCGTGTTGCCACTGCTCTGGAGCAAAACAGCGAACACCCCCTTGCAAAGGCTGTTTTGGAAAAAGCATCCGCTGAAAACCTTGCCGCTCCCGCTGTGGAACAGTTCCGCATCCTGCCAGGCAACGGTCTGACCGCCGTTTCCGAAGGGCAGACTCTGCTGGGCGGCAGCCTGAGCTATCTGTCTTCTCAGGTAAGCGTTTCCCCCGAAATGGAACAGCAGGCCATTGCTCTGGCTGAAAACGGCAAGACCCCCCTGCTTTTTGCCCGCGACGGACAGCTGTGCGGCATCATCGGTGTCGCCGATACCATCCGCGAGGACAGCCCCAAAGCCATTGCAGAATTGCAGCACATGGGCATTCGGGTGGTCATGCTCACCGGTGACAATCCCCGTACCGCCAATGCCATCGGCAAACAGGTGGGCGTGGATGAAGTCATTGCAGGTGTCCTTCCCGACGGAAAAGAAGCTACCGTCCGCATGCTGCAAACCAAGGGCAAGGTCGCCATGGTAGGTGACGGCATCAACGATGCCCCCGCACTGACCCGTGCAGATATCGGCATCGCCATCGGTGCCGGTGCCGATGTTGCAGTAGATGCTGCCGACATCGTGCTGATGAAGAGTCAGCTCACCGATGTGCCTGCGGCCATCCGTCTGAGTCGAGGGACACTGCGCATCATCCATCAGAATCTGTTCTGGGCGTTCTTCTACAATGTGATCGGCATTCCCCTCGCTGCCGGCTTGTTCATCCCCATTCTTGGGTGGCAGCTGAACCCCATGTTCGGCGCAGCCGCAATGAGTCTGTCCAGTTTCTGCGTTGTTTCCAACGCCCTCAGATTGAACCTTTTTGATCTGTATGATCCAAAAAGAGATAGAAAAATCCATCATAAATCACACAAACAGGAGGAAAAAATCATGACTAAGACTATGCATATTCAGGGTATGATGTGCGGCCACTGCGAAGGCCGTGTAAAATCCACACTGGAGGCAATGGAGCAGGTGGAGTCCGCTGTTGTCAGCCACGCTGACGGCACCGCTGTTGTTACCCTAAAGTCCGACATTTCCAACGACATCCTCAAGGACGCTGTGGAAAAGCAGGGCTACCCCGTAACCTCCATCGACTGATCTGCGCACCAGTGCCCGGATCCGGATGATCCTGAAATCTGATCCAACAAAGCACGATACCGCCTTCCGGCGGTATCGTGCTTTTGATTTACCAGACGCATTCGTTTGAAAAAATAGTTCTACACAGCCGTAGAACTATTGACATTTCTACATACTTGTAGTAAAATCATCTCACCCACGATGGACGCATCTGGGATAAGGAGGAATTACAATGGATCGATCCAAAAAGCTTTCAGATACAGAATACGAAATCATGGAGGTGCTCTGGGCATCAGACTCCCCCATGTCCGCCGCACAGCTTTCAGCTTATTTCGTGCAGCACCACAACAAAGAGTGGAAAGCATCCACACTGGCAACCTTTCTCTCCCGTCTGACCCAAAAGGGGCTTATCACCTCTGAGCGTGAAGGCAGAGTTCCGTTTTACCACCCCATCAAATCCCGGAAGGCCTATGAGCAGGACGGTGCTCAGGGCATTCTGGACACCCTTTACGACGGTTCGATCAAGAATTTCTTTGCGGCTCTGTATGGCGGCACCCAAATGTCCGAGGCAGACCGGAATTCTCTGAGAGATTGGCTGGACAATCAGTGATAACGGAGGTATATGTATGGTTTCTTACCTGCTCACGACCCTGTTGTTCATGAATCTGATCGCAAGCGGTGTATATCTTCTGTACAAGGGTCTGCTCCTGCTTGCAAAAGAGCATGTGGATGAACGCTTTCGCTACATTGGCTGTATTGCGGTCATGCTGCTGTTTCTGATCCCCTTTTACCAGGTGCTGCCCCATGTGGGATACTCCGGGCGATCACAAGATCTCCCTGCCGCCCAAACCGATATCATCACTGCAAAGGAACCACTTCGGCAGGCGGAGTCCTTTGGCAGCGATTCCCGCACTCAAGAGCCCATCCATATCTCCGTGAGCCCTGAAATCCAAAAATCCGCTCTGGTTCTCTGGGCATCGGGAACAGTCTGCCTTGGGGTGTGGTATGTTTCGGCTTTCTGCCGGTTCAGACGGAAACTCTTCCAAGGGCACGGCTCCCCAGTTCCCGACTCGCTGCAGCAGACCGCCGATCTGTGTGCCCGGGAATGCGGTCTTCGCCAAAAGCCGCAGCTGATTGCGATCCCCGAAATTCAGGGGCCCATGATGATCGGATTTTTCAAGCCAATGATCGCCATCCCCTCCGGCGGTCTGCCCATGGAAGGCGCACCACTGATCTTAAAGCACGAACTGGTGCATTTCAAGCGGCATGACCTGTGGTGGAAGCTGCTTGGTGTCCTGCTGCAAACCCTTTACTGGTTCAACCCCATCGTATGGCTGCTTTGCAGAGAATTTGAATTCTGTGCGGAAACATCCTGCGATGCCGAGGTGGTTCAAACGCTTGACCGCAGTCAGCGGAAACAATACGGATATCTCTTGATTTCCTATGTGTCACCTACTCAGCGTGCCACCCCCATGCCGGGGATCTCTTTTACCCCGGCCCGAAACAAACTGAAAAGGAGAATTTCAATCATGTTGAACGGAAATAAATCTCAAAAAGTAATTGCATTTGCCATCGTCGGTGTATTGGCTGCAAGCAGTTTCGCGCTGTCTGCTTTCGCTGCCGAAAATCAGGCACCTGCTACATCCACCATCGACGGCATCGTTACGGAAAAATCCCAGTCCATCCCCAGTAACAAGGAGCTTTCCGGCGAAGTCCAGACGGATATCCCCTTTGCCGAAACCATCGACCCTTCGGACTGTTGGAAAGTCGAGTGCAAGGAGTCCGGCAGCCGTTTCTGTGAGCAAAATGATGGTACCTGCCGCCGCAACGGCGAGTCCTGCAATCAGGACGGCACCGGCTGCTCCCGTCGGCAGGCAAACTCCGAAAGAGCCGGATATCGTAATCACGGCTGCCGGAGATGATCCGCAGATCTCATGATGCCGCAAGCATCAGTGTTATGTAAATCAATCCCGCAGCATAAAAATGCAGTCACCGAAGTGGTGACTGCATTTTATCATATGCAAGCTTATAAAATTACAGCAGATCCTGAACCAGAGAAAGTGCAGCCTCATCAGCAACCAGAGTGAAATCGGGATGCAGCTGCAGGATGGAACCGGGAGCCTTCGGGGTAATGGGGCCAAAGAAACAATCCTTCACAGCCTGAGCCTTCTTCTCGCCGTTGACGACCAAAAGGACACGCTTTGACTGCATGATGCCGCCAATGCCCATGGTGTAGGCAAACTTGGGCACATCGTCCCAAGACTCGAAGAAACGGGCATTTGCGTCAATGGTAGCCTTGGTCAGCTCGACCTTGTTGGTGCCCTTGACGAATGCATCGGCAGGCTCGTTAAAGCCGATGTGGCCATTGGGGCCCAGACCCAGCAGCTGCAGGTCGGCACCGCCGAAGGATGCGATCACAGCATCGTAACGGGCGCACTCGCCTTCTGCATCGGGGTTCATGCCGTTGGGGATGTTGCAGTTTGCCTGATCGATATTCACATGGTCGAACAGGTTGGTACGCATGAAGTACGCATAGCTCTGGTCGTGGTCTGCATCCAGACCGACATACTCGTCCAGATTGACGGTATGAACCTTGGAGAAGTCCAGATCGCCGGACTCGTACTTCTTGATCAGCTCCTGATAGGTGCCCACAGGGCTGGAGCCGGTAGCCAAGCCAAGGACACAGTCAGGTTTCAGCTGAACCTGAGCGGCAATGATATTAGCTGCCTTGCGGCTGACATCATTATAGTCTTTTGCACGGATAATTCTCATTGGAATAATCCCCTTTCCTTCTTTAATGACGGATTTATTTTACCACCAATTCTTCCGTATGTACAGAGCCTATCGTATTTTTGTTGATTTTGGTAACAACGCACTTATTTTATGCATTCACATAAATGCATATCTTTTTTCGTCTGGCATTAAAATATAATTGCATTTTGGCTCTGTTTATATAGCCAGAATGTGATATAATCCTGCTGTATCAAGAAGGGGGTTTCCAAAAATGAAAAATCCAAAAACCAAATGGATCATTCCGGGCATCGGTCTCCTGTGCCTGATCCTCGGTCTGTTCCAGATCACCGGCGCACGCAGCACCGCCATCGCTGAGTCTGCCTCTGCCGGAGATCAGCTGCAATACGCAGTAAAGCTGATCCTGTCTTTACTGGGACTGATCGCCGTGATCGTACCGTTCCTGCCAAAGTCCAATGTAAGAAAGACCGATACCCGTACATTGACCATGGCTGCCATGTTTGCCGCTCTGTGCTACATCGGGTTCACATTCTTCAAGATCGATATCCCCGTGGGCTCTGAAAAGACCGCATTCCATCTGGGCAATGTGTTCTGTGTCCTTGCTGCGCTGTTCTTGGGCGGTTTCTGGGGAGGCATGGCGGGCTCTGTCGGCATGACCATTGCCGACCTGACCACAGGCTATATCACCTCCGCGCCGAAGACCTTCCTGCTGAAACTGTGCATCGGTCTGATCGTCGGTTTTATGGCGCATCGGGTCTTCAAGCTGAGTCAGGAGCATGACAAGAAGTTCCTGACCATGGCAACGGTGGTTTCAGCCGCTGCCGGCATGGCATTCAATGTAGTGGGCGATCCTCTGGTCGGCTATTTCTATAAGCTCTATGTGCTGGGTATTCCCCAGGAAATCGCCACTGCATGGGCAAAAATGGGTGCCGTCACCACCCTTGTCAATGCCATCATTGCAGTGATCTGCTCCAGTGTCTTCTATCTGGCACTTCGCCCTGCGCTCAAGCGCACAGGCATGCTGAAACCCAGCGAAACACGCTGAATACCCCTGAATTTTCAAAAACAGGCAGTACCGATCATCTCGGATACTGCCTGTTTTTTGTTATTTCATTCCTGAAGAGCCTTCTGCATGCACTTGGCAAAAATCTCCGTAACGGCGGCACAATGCTCTGCTGCCATCTTCTCAAAAACGGGATAATCCATCTCCGCCGAGTGGTCTGCCTTATCAGAGATCGCCCGCAGGATCACAAACGGTACGCCGTTGCTGTATGCCACCTGTGCGATGGAGGCGCCCTCCATCTCCGCACACTTGGCATGGGTGGAAGAGATGATATGCTCCTTCTGCTGCTCTGTGCAGATGAATTGATCTCCCGTTGCCACTCTGCCCATCTGGGTGTGTCCGGGCTTCAGGGCTTCACTGGCCGCATATGCCATTTCTGCCATCTGGCGGTCGGCAGGAAATGCGATCACATCCTGTCCGGGTACCTTGCCCAGAGGATAGCCCACATAGCTGCAATCGAAATCGTGCTGCATTGCATCCTCGCTCACCACCACATCCCCGATATCCAAGGATGCATCCAGAGAACCTGCAATTCCGGTATTGACAATGTGCGTTACCCGAAATCTGTCGCACAGGGTCTGGGTGCACATGGCTGCATGCACCTTACCGACACCGCACTGGACGATCACCACATCCACACCGGAGAGCTTGCCCTGACAAAACTCCAGTTTTCCCACGCGCTCCACGGATTTCTCGGTCATTTTTTCTTTCAAAATCGCCACTTCCACATCCATGGCTCCAATAATTCCCAGTTTCATTCCATTTTCTCCTTTATTCGGGATAGACCAGACGGTCTTCACCGATCTGCTCCAGCAGATCACTGTAACGCTTGGCACAATACTTTGCCATCGGCAGGTTCATGTCCAGATAGTTGCCGCAGTCCTTGGCACTGGCTCCGGGGATCTGTCCTTCAAAGTCTGCCATATAACGGAAACAGTTCCGAACCAGAGGCAGGATCTCTTTGGAGGTCAAGTCACCCGCCACAAGCAGATAAAAGCCGGTACGGCAGCCCATCGGCCCAAAATAAACCACACGATCGCTCCATTCGGGATCATTGCGCAGATAGGTTGCACCAAGATGCTCCATGGCGTGAACCTCAGCCGTGTTCATTACCGGCTCCTCGTTGGGACTTGTCATGCGCAGATCGAAGGTCGTGACGGTTTCCGTGCCGATCCGATCCTTGCGCGACACATACACGCCGGGCTGTAATTTGATATGGTCAATGGTAAAACTTGCGATTTTTTTCATTTTGCGCTCCTTTATAATAGTGTCAGCAGCTGCTCCGGCGTATCGGCGATCTGAATGGCACCTGCTGCCTCCAGTTCCTGCCTGTCGCCAAAGCCATAGGTAACGCCGATCCCCGGAAGTCCGTTTTCTTTCGCACCCAGAATATCATGCTCCCGATCCCCGACCATGACAGCCGTTGCAGGATCAATGGAAAACTTCTGCAATGCATAGGAAATGACCTGAGCCTTTTTGCTCCGCTCTGCTCCCATGGTTGCACCGGCGATCTCCGGAACAAATTCGTCAAGGCCAAACTGGTTCATCACCATATTGGCCCACTTCTCCGGCTTTGAGGTTGCCAAAACCAGACGCTTTCCAGCCTTTCGCAGCTGAGAGAGTACCTGAGGAATTCCGGCATACAGCACATTTTCATGGATCCCCTGCTCTGCGAAATAGCCACGGAACAGGCGCACCGCCTGTTCCACCTGCCGGTCATCCATGCCGTAGAATTCCCGAAAGGACTCATACAGAGGCGGGCCAATAAACTTATATAAGGTTTCTCTGGGCGGCACTTCATACCCCATCTGACTCAGAGCGTGCATCACGGAATTCGTAATGCCCATCCCCGGATCCGTCAGGGTTCCGTCCAGATCAAAAAGGATCGTCCGGTACATAACTGTTCCTCTCAATTTTTGTATTTCTAGGTCTAATCATAACCGATTTGCGCGTTTTTTGCAAGGGGATGTTCTCTTTGCCATTATGAAAAAACATGCTCTCAAAGCGTCATTCTATGCTGTAATTTCCGGATATTTTCTTAGAATGTGTCACACTATGAAATTCTGTTATTTTAATCCTTCATTTTTGTGTTGCAATCCGCTCTTTTTTATATTATAATCATGACAAATCATTTTAGAAAAGCACCATTTAATATAAGGAGTGATCACCATGTCCATTACAAACGAGTATCTGCAAGGGATCTATTCCGGTCTGTGCCGGCGCAATCCGGAGCAGATGGAGTATCTGCAGGCCGTCGAAGAGGTACTCACCTCTCTGGAGCCCATCGTAGAGCGCCGTCCCGACATCGTAAAGCATAAGGTCATCGATCG
>JARHYV010000175.1 GCA_029258495.1 Faecousia sp.
AGATCGACACCTCGCAGCAATTTGAGCTCCTGAAGGCTCTGGTGGATAAATACCGGCTGATTTTCAAGATCCGCACACTTATCATAAGCCTGCATCAGCATATCCTCAGACAGGTCAACTGCCACAACTCGATAGCCCATCTCAGCAAGGATCCTTGTGGTCGAGCCGGTTCCGCATGCAAGATCCGCCGCAGTCCGAGGTGTCACCCCCTCCTTGCTGAGGATCTGGTGTGCAAAATCAATCACCGCCTCATAATCCACATCGTTGGTCAGGCGGTCATAGGACGCCGCCAACTCCTTGTAGGCATTCATTTTCTGTCACCTCCGATTTGATATCGAAAAACACCCCAGGCAGCAAGCCTGGGGTGCAATCATTGCGTTCAAATCAACGACCGAAAATCTTGAAGATCTCGTCGATATCGCTGATATCGGAAGGCTTAGCTGCGCTGCCGGTAGATGCAGATGCAGTAGACACAGTTTCCTTTACAGGGGTGCCACCCTCTTCCACATGCTCAAAGCCGGTAGCAATAACGGTCACGCGCATCTCGTCCTCGTACATATCAGAAGAAGTTGCGCCGAAGATGATGTTTGCATCGGGATTTGCAGCTTCCTGAACGATCCCTGCCGCAGTTTCGACATCATCCAGAGTCAGCTCTGCGGAGCCGGTGACATTCACCAGAACGCCGGTAGCACCATTGATGGAGGTTTCCAGCAGAGGGCTGGAAACAGCCGCCAGAGCAGCCTGCTCAGCCTTTTCGCGGCCGGATGCTCTGCCAACGCCCATGTGTGCGCGGCCTGCATCCTTCATAACAGCGGAAACGTCAGCAAAGTCCAGATTGATGATCACGCGATCGGAGTAACCAACCAACTCGGAGATGGAGGTCACGGCCTGCTTCAGAACATCGTCAGCAATGCCGAAAGCATTTGCGAAAGTGATCTTCTGCTCGGTGACATACTTCAGGCGGTCGTTGGGGATGATGATCAGAGAGTCCACTCTTTCGCCCAGCTCCGCAATACCTGCCTCTGCCTGACGCATACGGTTTGCACCCTCAAACTTGAAGGGCTTGGTCACAACACCAACAGTCAGGATGCCGGCCTCGTGAGCCAGATCTGCAACGATGGGAGCTGCGCCGGTGCCGGTACCACCGCCCATGCCGGCTGTGATAAAGACCATATCGGTATCTTCCAGAACCTTGGCAATAGCCGCTCTGGACTCTTCTGCAGACTTGCGGCCGATCTCAGGCTTAGAGCCTGCACCCATGCCGCCGGTCAGCTTTTCGCCGATCTGCAGCTTGTTGGTACAGTTGGACTTGTTCAAATCCTGCTTATCGGTGTTGACCACCACAAAATCGACGCCATTGACGCCCGACTCGATCATACGATTGATAACATTGTTACCGGCGCCGCCGACACCGATGACCTTGATTTTAACTACTCTTTCCTGAAAAGCCTCAGTCATAAAATAATCCTCCTATGTATATTTCGCATTATGTGCGCAACATTACTACATTTATACTCATATATTCTAGCGTGAAAAGTGCTTTAGGTCAATAGAAAAAAACTTTTTTTCTGAAAGATTTTGTAGGGATTTGTATCCAATTATTCCATTGGCGTCAAAAGTGCATCTTCGGAGAATTCAAATGACACATCCAATTCACCTGCATCATTGTTCTGTAATTGCTTGACAGCTTGGGTCATATAGCTGATTTTATAGTCCAATCGTTCCGAATTTCCCAAAATGACATGAAATCTTTTTCCGTATTCCATGGTCAGTCTTACTGCATCAGATACATCGATCGAGGCGATCTGTCCAAAGAGTTCATTCTTTTCCAAATTCTGAACAATCTCCAATGCAATCTGAAGTTTCTGATCCGCCGTGATCTGAGGCTGTGTCGGGATCGTTACGCTTCCGTCTACGGGCTGCTGCACCGTTGTTTGTGTTTCATCCGTTTCATTCGTTTCCTCCGTACTGGGTTCCGTCGTTTCCGTTTCCGCCGGAGGCTCTGTTTCTTGCTGGATCTGAGCCGCATGAACCTGCTGATCCTTTCTGGGTGCATCCACCTGAATGCCCAGAATCCTC
>JARHYV010000108.1 GCA_029258495.1 Faecousia sp.
TCTTCTCAGAGGATGGTACCGTTTCCGGTATGAGTCATGTTGCGATCTATATCGGCAATGGCGAAATGATCCATTCCTCTACGCCTTCTACCGGTGTTATTATCTCCGATCTGGACGAGCCCTACTATGCTGAAAGATATCTGGGTGCAAAACGCGTCATTGGCTGATTGCGCACCAGAAATCTCAATTCCGTTTCTTATTAATAGAATTGATTTAGAATACAAAATGATAAAACCTCTGCACTGAGAAATTCCAGTGCAGAGGTTTCTTTTTATCACCATCCTTGCTCCTTTTCCTAAAGGGACTCTGTCTGGTCGATGAACAATCAAGGACAGCCATGATACAGGCTTTAACTACCGGCAAAATTATGCTCCTTTCTCACAGCACACGCTCATCCACACCGCAACCCCAACCCACTCACCATTCGGTACATAAAAAAGAGGAGGACAGGGTCCTGTCCTCCTCTTCCTACTCAACAAGCTCCCCTTACAACTTAGAGGATTTTTTTTCGTCTGCTGTTTTGTGTTTATCCGCTGGTCTATGTTTAGGGCCAAAAATAACCATAAACGCAAGCACCGAAACTACCATGATAGAGCAGACCACGATCATTGCCTTTGCTCCGCCTGAGCTGGCAAGGAGAACAGCTGCAAGTCCCAGAATACCTGTTAAGGTATATGTTATCGCCACGCTCTGCTTTTGAGAGAAACCCATATCGATCAGCCGATGATGGAAATGCCCTCTGTCTGCCGTCATCGGATTCTGGTGCCGCCATAATCTTCTCAAAACAGCAAAGCAGATATCAAAAAATGGAACTCCCAAAATGATGAAGGGCACGGCAAATGATATCACTGCGTACAGCTTGAACAATCCCTGAATGGACATCGTAGCAAGGACGAACCCAAGGAAGGTCGAGCCTGTATCTCCCATAAAGATCTTGGCGGGATTGAAGTTGTACGGAATAAAGCCCAGGCATGCGCCCAAAAGCGCCGCCATGATCACCGCAACATTATCCTCTGCTACAACCAGAGCGATGACCAGCATACTGGTACACGAAATACTGGAAACACCTACCGCAAGTCCATCCAAGCCATCGATAAAGTTCACGGCATTGGTGATGGTGACGATCCAAAGAACTGTCAACGGGGCTGCAAAGATCCCCAGATCAATGGTAGCACCCGGAACCCTTGAAAACGGATTGGTCAGATATTGAACTGTACAGCCATGCGCAACTACGATCACAGCCGCAAAAATCTGGACAAAAAACTTTGGAAGAGCCTTCAATGTCAGGCAGTCATCTAAAATACCCAGCACAAGGATCACGATCGCACCAAGCAGTATCCCTTCCAGCTGTTTATCCAGCTGTGCAAACAGGAATACCGTCAGCAAAAATGCAAGGGCGATCGCAAGACCTCCCAGTCTTGGAATGGGATGGTCATGCATTCTTCTGTCGTCCTTCGGCACATCCACCGCACCGACCTTAAATGCCATTTTCTTGACAATCGGTGTTGACAGAAATGAAATCAACGCTGATACTCCCAGTGCGAGAACAAGCCTCAGGATCGGTGGGAGCTCCAACAAATAAGCCATTGAGATACCTCTAATCTATCTTTTATCTGGGTAGGAAACCTACCTTCTTATAAACCTTGCGCAGTGTTTTCTCTGCAACATAGCTTGCCTTCTCTGCACCGCTCCGGCAAACATTTTCCAGATAGGCTTTGTCCGCCAACAGGCGAGTTGCCTCTTCACGGATGGGGCGCAGGGTCTCGATCACCGCTTCACCTACCGCCGGCTTGAACGCACCATAGCCCAGACCCGAAAATTCACTTTCGATCTGTTCATAGGTTCTTCCGGTCACCGCAGAATAGATGCTCATCAGGTTGGAAACACCGGGCTTATTCTCCAGATCGAAACGGACGCAATTCTCCGTGTCGGAGTCTGTGATCGCACGCTTGAATTTGCGCTGAATGTCCTCCGGCTTCTCCATCAGGAAGACACAGCCCTCGGGCATGGATTTAGACATTTTGGATTCCGGAGCATTCAGGCTCATGATCCTGGCACCGGTCTTTGGAATATAAGGCTCGGGAACCTTGAATACATCGCCGTAGATGCAGTTGAAACGCTGTGCAATGTCGCGTGTCAGCTCACAATGCTGCTTCTGGTCGTGTCCCACAGGCACAAGATCCGCCTGATACAGCAGAATATCCGCCGCCATCAGTGCAGGATAGGTAAACAGTCCTCCATTGATATTTTCGGCATTTTTCGCGGATTTATCCTTAAACTGTGTCATACGGGACAGCTCACCGAACATGGTATAGCAGTTAAGTACCCAGCCAAGCTCCGCATGCTGATGCACATGGCTCTGGACGAACAGAACATTTTTCTCAGGATCCAGACCGCACGCAATATACTGCGCCATCTGCTCCAGAGTACGGCGGCGGAGATCTGCCGGAGTCTGCCGCACCGTGATAGTGTGCATGTCAGCCATAAAATAAAAACAGTCAAACTCATCTGCCAGTCCGATCCAGTTTTTCATGGCACCCAGATAATTACCCAGATGCAGATCGCCGCTTGGCTGGATGCCGGACAGCATACGCTTTTTGGTGGTATTTGGTTCTTGCATAACAAATCCTCTTTCCCTTAGTTTTTTCAGGATTGGATATTTTTAACCTGAATATTATACCACAGAATTACAAAATTGCAAGTTCGACTTCCATTTTAAGGGTTATACCACTGTAAATCTGCCGTGATCCCGCCATGCAATAATTGATTTATCCATATCGTTATGATATAATGACAGCGAATTTTATGAAGATAGAGGTAAAGCAAATGGATACACTAGCTCTTGC
>JARHYV010000341.1 GCA_029258495.1 Faecousia sp.
AAGGCATCGATGTGCTCATCTCCGAGCTTGCTGCCGTGGATCCCGGATCCGTGTCACGCGCTCAGGGAAATCCCCGCCGCATCATCCGTGCTCTGGAGGTCTATCAGGAAACAGGAGAAACCCTCACCGCCCACAACGAAAAAACACAGGCGATCCCGCCAAAATATTCTCCCCTTTGGATCGGACTTGATTATGTAAACCGTCAGGATCTGTACGACCGCATCAACCTCCGGGTAGAGCTGATGCTTCAGGAGGGACTTCTGGAAGAGATCCGGCAGCTTCTGGACTCAGGGATATCCGAAAAAGCCACCGCCATGCAGGCCATTGGCTACAAGGAGTTCATCGATGCCATGCACGGCCGCGAAACCTTGGAGCAGGCCGCTGCCCAGCTGCAGCAGTCGTCCCGACGCTATGCTAAGCGGCAGCTCACTTGGTTCAAGCGGAATCCCGATATCCACTGGATCCTCCGCAGCCCCGAGCAGCCGTTTGAGGAAATCTTTTCTCAGGCTCGTCTGCTTGCACAAAATTTCGACAAGTGAATCGTGCTAAGATATGTATATCCCAAAAGAAAGAAGGAAATACATATGTCAGACATCATCAACCTTCAGGATGCCATCTTGAAAGAAGTTCGGCGGGAGAAAATACCAGTCACGCTGTTTCTGATGAATGGGTTCCAGCTCCGGGGCATTGTCACAGGCTACGACAATTTCGTAGTAGTGCTCACCACGGATGGCAAGCAGCAGATGATCTACAAGCACGCCATCTCCACCCTGGTACCCATTCGTCCCCTGCGGGCCAACGGACAACCGGCATAACCGGAAAAGCGGTGGAGAGATCCACCGCTTTTTTGATTGAAAGGAGTTCGCCATGTCCATCGCCGAAAACATATCCGCTATCAGGAAAAACATGGATGCCGCCGCCAGAGCCGCCGGGCGAGATCCCGGTGAGATCCTGCTGTGTGCCGCAACCAAAATGAACGATGCCGATGCCGTCCGTCAGGCCATTGCCGCCGGTGTTGACTGCTGCGGCGAAAACCGGGTGCAGGAGCTCACCCAAAAGCTGTCCCGGAATGCATATTCCGGCGCGCCGATCCACTTTATCGGTCACCTGCAAACCAACAAAGTCCGGCAGGTGGTCGGAAAAGTCGATCTGATCCAAAGTGTCGATCGGCTCCCTCTCATCGAGGCCATTGAGAAAGAGGCTGCCCGTCAGGACATTGTTCAGGATGTCCTTTTGGAGATCAATGTAGGCCGAGAGGAAAGCAAGTCCGGTTTTTACACAGAGGAGATCCACCAGATTTTAGAGCATTTTCATAGATTTTCCCATCTCCATGTCCGCGGACTCATGGCAATTCCCCCAATTTGTCAACATCCTGGAGAAAATTTTCGTTTTTTTCAAGAAATTTTGCAGCTTTCTGTTGACATAAAGAGAAAAAAATACGATAATGTAGAAACAGAATGTCTATCCATGGGCATGTCTGATGATTACGCAGATGCCATTGCCTGCGGTTCCACAATGATCCGGGTCGGCACTGCAATTTTTGGTGCACGGAACTACGCCAAGCCCCATCTATGATTGATACTGACAATAGATGCGAACATATAGGAGGAATATAGATATATGAGTATTTGGGATGATATCAAGAAAATTGCCCAACCTTATGCGGCCGATGATGACTACGATGATTACGACGACGAGATGGATAACGATTACGCTGAAGAACATTCTGCCCCTCGTTTCACCCACGAGGCACCTGTTTCTGCTGCTGCAGAACCCAGTTTCACCAACGCAGCATCTGCACCGGCATCTTCTTCTGCCTACACCCCCAGCTCCGGCACCGGATTTTCCGGCACTGTCATCAACACATCTTCTTCTGCCAAGCAGCAGGTCGTTCTGACCCGTCCCGAGAGCTTTAACGATGCTCCCACCATCGCCAACAATCTGCGCAGCAAGAAGGCTGTCGTCCTGAATCTCGAGAATGTAGACAAGGCTCTGGCTCGTCGTGTCGTGGACTTCCTGTCCGGATGCACCTATGCCCTCGACGGCTCTGTTAAGAAGATCTCTCAGGCTACTTATCTGTTCTGCCCCCACAACATGGAGGTTCTGGGTGACCTGAAGAACCTGCAGGGCGAAGTTGAAAGCTACATTTGAGATTGACAAGCAGAAAGGACTAGACTATGTTTACACCCCAGCAAATTGATGAGATCGCCTTTGACAAGGCTGTATTCGGCGGTTATGATATGCAGTCCGTGGACGAGTTCCTGGAGCCTCTGACCGAAGACTATGTGACACTGTACAAGGAAAACGCTCTGCTCAAGAGCAAGATGCGTGTTCTGGTTGAAAAGCTGGAAGAATATCGCCGCAACGAGGCGAGCATGCGCGATGCCATCGTGAATGCTCAGAAAACCTGTGACAAGATGGTTCGCGAGGCTGAGTCCAAATGTACCCAGATGCTCAACGATGCCAATGCCGCTGCTGCACAGAACTCCAAGAACGCAGGCACTCTGATCGCTGCTGAGAATGAGCGTGTTGAAGATGCCAAGAAGGCTGCTGCCGCCAAGATCACAGAGATCCAGGATCAGATGAAGACCTGTATCCAGGCTTTGGAGCGGATCAAAACCGCTAACCGTCCTGCCCCCAAGAGCACCAATACTGCTTTCGACTACGACAATCCCAACGGCAATACGCCTGAGGCTGACGCAGTTGCAGACGAGATCTCCAACAATCTGGAGGCCCTTGTCGGCACCACTGAGGATACCGCTCCCGTAGCACCTCCCCGTCATCCCCAGTCTGAGACCACCAGCAAGTTCACCAACCTGCAGTTCGGCCGCAACTACGATAATTCTCAGCGCTGAGCCGAATTCTAATATGCAAAGCCACGAAGAGGACGCGTATTCAATCCCCCTCGCTTTCAGAGAGCTGCCGTCAGGTGCAAGGCAGTAAGCAGGCACTGAATACATCACCTCTGAGCAGCACACCGAACGACACCAAGTAGGCTGTGCCGGTCAGCGCCCGATATCGCGCCTTCGAGTGCCGGAGTGATCCGGAACAAGAGTGGTACCGCAGAGGATCTTACGCCTTTGTCTCTTTTCATTTAAGGGACAAAGGCGTTTATTTTTAGAAATTTTAGATGGAGGTAACTTCAATATGGAATACAAAAACACCATCATCACACCCAAAACTTCCTTCCCCATGAAGGCAGGTCTGCCCAATCGGGAGCCAGGCATGCTGGAGAACTGGGAGAAACTGGATGTGTACAACGCAATGCTGGAAAAGAACAAGGACTGCAAGCCCTTTGTCCTGCACGACGGCCCTCCCTTCTCCAACGGCGATATCCACATGGGTCATGCTCTGAACAAGACCCTGAAGGATTTTATCATCCGCAGCTATGCCATGCGGGGCTACTATACCCCCTATGTACCCGGTTGGGATAACCACGGCATGCCCATCGAGTCTGCCATCATCAAGAAGAACAAGCTCAACCGAAAGGCCATGCCCATCCCCGAGTTCCGCAATGCCTGCGAGGAGTTCGCCGAGAGTTATATTCAGCGTCAGATGGCCGGTTTCAAGCGTCTGGGTGTCATCGGTGATTGGGAGCATCCCTACCGCACCATGGATCGCAAGTTCGAGGCAGAGGAGATCAAGATCTTCGGTGCCATGTACCGCAAGGGCTACATCTACAAGGGTCTGAAACCCGTCTACTGGTGCCCCAAGGATGAAACCGCTCTGGCCGAGGCTGAGATCGAATATCAGGACGATCCCTGTACCTCCGTCTATGTAAAATTCCCCATGAAAGACGATCTGGGCAAGCTGTCCCAGTTTGACCTGTCCAAGACCTTCTTCGTGATCTGGACCACCACCATCTGGACACTGCCCGGCAATATGGGCATCTGCCTGCACCCCCGGGACGAGTATGTTCTGGTCAAGGCAGACAACGGCGAAACCTACATCATGGCAAATGCCCTGATGGAAAAGGTCATGAAAATGGGCGGCTTTGAAACCTACGAGGTTCTGGCAACTTACCCCGGCAGTTTCTTTGAAAATATGCTTGCTCAGCATCCCTTCCTGGACAAGACCTCTCGTCTGGTCAATGCCGAGTATGTCACCATGGATTCCGGTACCGGCTGTGTCCACACCGCGCCCGGTTTCGGTGCCGACGACTACCAGACCTGCATGCGCTACGGCATGGATCTGGTTGTTCCCGTGGACGACCGCGGCCGTCACACCGACTACGCCGGAAAATATGCCGGCATGACCACCACCGAGTCCAATCCCGTTATTCTGGAGGATATGAAGGAAAGCGGCATGCTCTTTGCATCCGAGGATATCATGCACTCCTATCCCCACTGCTGGCGCTGCAAGACCCCCATCATCTTCCGTGCGACTCCCCAGTGGTTCTGCTCTGTGGACAGCTTTAAGGACGAGGCCGCCGCTGCCTGTGAGGGACTGCGCTGGCTGCCTGCATGGGGCGAAGACCGCATGATCAGCATGGTTCGCGAGCGTGCCGACTGGTGTATCTCCAGTCAGCGCCGTTGGGGTCTGCCCATCCCTGTGTTCTACTGCAAGGAGTGCGGCAAGCCCGTCTGCACCGACGAAACCATCGCCCATATCTCCGACCTGTTCGCCGAGCACGGCTCCAACATCTGGTTTGAGAAAGAGGCGGAGGAGCTGATCCCCGAGGGACTCGTCTGCCCCCATTGCGGCAAGGCTCACGGCTTTGAAAAAGAAACCGACACACTGGACGGTTGGTTCGACTCCGGCTCCACCCACTATGCATCCCTGCGTCACAACACACCTGAGCTGTGGCCTGCCGATGTCTATCTGGAAGGTGCCGACCAGTACCGGGGATGGTTCCAGTCCTCCCTGCTCACCTCTGTGGGCGCACTGGGTCAGGGCGCTCCCTTCAAGCAGGTGCTGACCCATGGCTGGGTCGTAGACGGTCAGGGGCGTGCCATGCACAAATCTCTGGGCAACGGTGTCGATCCTGCGGATCTCATCAAGGACTTCGGTGCCGATATCATCCGTCTGTGGGCAGGTTCTGCCGACTATCATGCCGATGTTCGCTGCTCCAAGGAGATCATCAAGCAGCTGAGCCAGAGCTACCTGAAGTTCCGTAATACCGCCCGCTATTGTCTGGGCAATCTGGACGGCTTTGACCCCAACCATCTGGTTCCCGCCGAGGATCTGGAAGAACTGGATCGGTGGGCACTCACCAAGCTGGATGCTCTGGTTGCGACCTGCCTGAAGGCATACGATAACTACGAGTTCCACACGGTTTCCCACGCCATCAACGATTTCTGCGTTGTGGAGCTGTCCAGTTTCTATCTGGATATCATCAAGGATCGCCTGTACTGTGAAGACCGCGACGGCAATCGCCGCCGTTCCGCACAGACAGCCCTGTACCTCATTGTGGATGCCATGGCAAAGCTGTTTGCACCCATTCTGGCCTTCACCTGTGACGAGATCTGGCAGGCCATGCCCCACCGCGAGGGCGACGATCTGCGCAACATTGTCCTGAACCGCATGCCCGAAAACTTCGCCGCCTACGCACTGGACGCTGCTGCCATGGCAAAATGGGAGACCATCATGAAACTGCGTCAGGATGTCAACGGCGTTCTGGAGCTTGCTCGTGCCGAAAAGCGCATCGGTAAGGCTCTGGAGGCACATGTATCCCTTCAGACCGAGAACGAGGCGCTCAAGGCTGCCTGCGAGGGTCTGAACCTTGCCGAGATCTTCATCGTGTCCTCCTGCGACTTTGAGCAGGCTGCCGAAGGCTGCACCACCGGTGTGGGCAGCAACTATCCGGATCTCACCATCGGTGTGTCCGATGCACGCGGTACCAAGTGCCCCCGCTGCTGGATGCACTCTGAGCAAGCGGATGAGAACGGTCTGTGCAAGCGCTGCGCAGGTGTTGTTTCCCGTCTGGAGATCGAGCTGTAACTTATATTTTTGCCCCCTGTATCAGGGGGCAAAATTTTTTCGAAATTTGAAAAATAATGCTTGACTTTTTCTGTCATCGTGTTATAATAAGCGTGTTCTGTTTGAGCCGCCGGTATAGCTCAGTTGGTAGAGCAGCTGATTTGTAATCAGCAGGTCGGGGGTTCGAGTCCGTCTACCGGCTCCACAGATCAAACTGAATATGGGGGAGTTCCCGAGTGGCCAAAGGGGACAGACTGTAAATCTGCTGCGTATCGCTTCGATGGTTCGAATCCGTCCTCCCCCACCACAAAGAGCTTGCTATTTTCAATAGCAGGCTCTTTTGTTTTGCTTTTATATGCTTTTTACGGCAAAGAGGCTGTCTTCCCCCATACAGGACAGCAAAAGGCTCTCGGTAACAAACCGAGAGCCTTATCCTTCTTCTTTACCCAGATCAGCTGCTCAGCCATCCGTTCGGATCGCCTCTATGGGGTTCTGCTTTCTGATCTTCGACACTGCGTAAAACATCGTGATAAATACCGTTACGAAAATGCCGCAGGATGCGATCCCCAACGACCAGACCGGCAGCTGCGTCATCCGCTCACCCGTAAACGCAAGCAGCATGGCGCTTGTAAGAATACTCAGCGGGATCCCCCACAGCAGTGCTTTTATGCCGTATTGCAGACACTCAAATGCCATCATTCGGTTGATCTCGCCATTTTTCATTCCCACACTGCGAAGCATGCCGAAATCCTTCCGGCGCAGGGAAATATTTGTAGAGATGGTGTTGAACACATTGCAAACACAGATCAGTGAAATCAGGATGATAAATCCATAGGAGAAGATCCGGATGATTGTGATATAGTCCCGGTACTGGATCTGAGATGCCAGATAATCCGCGAAGGAAAACGCACCCTTTTCCAGAAATGCCAGAAATTCCTCATAATTCGTGACCGAAACCATCAGGCAGGGCTGCTGCTGATTGAATTTCGCCGCCGACAGGGGCAGGATCACCGTTATCATGTCATAATCGGCATTCTTAGCAATCCCCATGGGAAACTCCTGCACCGCTGCTCCAATGCGGACTCGGCTATGTTCCACGGAAACAACATCCGCCGGCTCCTGCTCCACCTTCCCCGTTTCCGGATCGCTGATGTAGTAGGCAAAATGTTTTCCATCCTCCAGCGGTTTCACAAGGATGTCATAGCAGCGATCCTCCAGATCCCCGTTTTCCAGCTCCTCCTGAACCATCACCGTAAGCACCGGCACACCGTTCACCATTGCGATGCCACGATCATAGACCGCTCCGCCCAGTTTCCGAATAACCCCTGTGGGGATCCCGGCAGGGAGCAGGGCAAGCTCCTCAACCGAATTCTTCAGGATCTGCTCACGAAAACGCTTTCGATCCGTCGATCCGTTTTCCTGTTCAAGATAGAGGGTAAGCTGTGCATCGGGCACAATCGCCAACGGATCGTCCGCGTCCAGATACAGCTCCGGATCCAATCCCTGCGCCTTGAGAAAGCTGCGCAGCACCGAATCCTCCAGATACTCCAGTTTCACGCGTTTGGACTCTATGGGGACATCTATGTTATAGTTCTCCCGTATCAGCTCCCATGCGGCCTTGTAATTCTCGGTGAAATCCGCCTCCGAAATGAATGCCGCTTTCCAGTCGCTGACCACCACAGCCGAATCCTTCACCGCCGGGTGGCTGCGGAGCTGATCGATCTGCTCCTGAGAATCCACCTGAATCCTGAAATCAAAATTCTCCACATTGGACTGCTCCTGCGCCGTGTCGGTCAGCTGCTGAACGAAGGTTCCTGCTATCACAAACAGAACCATGCTGATGGTCAGCGAGATCACCGTCGCCCGGTATTTCCGTTTGTTTACCGTGTAATACTTGCGTGCCAGTGCCGACGGCAGACCAAACACCTTCTGCACCATTGCGCCTGCCCGAATGCCTCTTTTCGGGATCTTGTATTCCTGAGTCTGACGGATCGCCGAGATGGGCGGGATCCTTGTTGCCCTGTACGCCGGGATCCATGCCGAGATCAGAACCGTCACCAGAGCCACCACACCCGCTGCCGCAAAAGCAGGGATAGAAGGTACTGCCTTCAGGATGAGCCCGTTTTCCACTGCCCCTAGCAGCAGATCATCGATCATCCCATGGGTAACCTTTAGGGTCACTGCAATGCCCATGTATCCGCTGAAAATTCCCAGAGGGATCCCGACAAGCCCCAGATACATGGCCTCTGTAAAGACGCTCTGGCGGATCTGCTTTCGGGTGGCTCCCACACTGGACAGCAGCCCGAATTGCTTTGTCCGCTCCGAAACAGAGATAGAGAACGCATTGTAAATCAGGCTCACAGAGCCGACCATGATGATCCCGATCAGGATCGCCGCAAAAGTGACGATCAGGTCGTTCATGGATGTATATTTGGTAATACCATAGAATTCCAGCAAATTCTCATTGACAGAGCAGGACGGTGCATGACCTTCTTCCGCCAAGGCATACGCTGCCCGCGGCGCTGTCTTTGCAAAAAATCGTCCCCAGAGCCACGGCTCACTGCCGTCGTCAAAGGTCAGAAGACTACTCATGGACAGCTGACCGTCTTCAAAATACTGGCGATAGCCTGTGATCCCAACGATCGTGTAGGTTTTTTCCCGGACTGCATCGGATCCGGGGAGCTCAAATCCCTTTGTATCGCAGCGTCCTGCAATGGACAGCGTGACCTGCTGCCCGATTTCATGCGGGAGATCCATCGCCTGCAAATAATCCCGGAATTCTCCGGCAACTGCAAGCTCCGAACCATTTTCCGGCAGTCTGCCCTCCTCCAGTCCCACAGGCATCATCTCAAAAAATGCCTGATCTGCCGCTCCGATGAGCAGCGTATCGTCCACATCCCATCCGTCTGATTCAAACCGGATATTTGTATAGCCCAGTGTTTTGATGCTGCCGAGCTTTGTAATCTTGTCGCTGGCCTGCAGCCCCTGCAGATCCTTCTGTGTGCCATAGTCAAAGCGAACGAAATAATCGCCGTACTGTGCGATCTCCGATTCCATCATATACTCACGGAAACTCACCCCCATGGTGGTGACAGCCGTGAACATGGCTGCCGAAAGGATGATGCCCAGGATCGTCACGATCGTCCGTGACCGGCTGTTTTTCATATTCTGCCAAGTCAGGCTCCTGATGATCTTCATCGGATCACCTCATCCTTCACAATGTGACCGTCTTCGATGGCAATGATCCGGTCTGCCTGCAAGGCAATGGACTCGTCATGGGTGATGACGATCAGGGTCTGCCCGTATCGGCGGTTGGACTGTTTCAGCATCTCCATGATCTCCTGAGAGTTCTTGCTGTCCAGATTGCCCGTAGGCTCGTCTGCCAGTACCACCGCCGGATTGTTCATCAGCGCTCTGCCGATGGATACACGCTGCTGCTGTCCGCCGGAGAGCTGATTGGGCAGATGCTTTTCCCGTCCTCTGAGGTTCAGCGTGTCCAAAAGCTCCCCCAGATGCTCCTGATTGACGGTACGGCCATCCAACTGCACCGGCAGCGTGATATTCTCCGTCACATTCAGCACCGGGATCAGGTTGTAAAACTGATAGATCAGTCCCACCTGCCTCCGCCGGAAGATCGCCAGCTGATCCTCATTCTGAGCAAAGACATCCTGCCCGTTCAGATATACCTTGCCTGTACTGGGACGATCCACACCGCCCAGAATATGCAGGAGCGTGGATTTTCCGGAACCGGACGGCCCGATGATGGCGACAAACTGTCCGTTTTCCACCGAAAAAGAGATGTCATCCAAGGCACGAACCTGATTGTCCTGCGTTCCGTAGATTTTAGAAAGATGTTCCACTTTCAAAATTTCCATATAGAATACCCTCCGTTTCTCTTGATGGCTCTATCATATCCTGTCAAGATGACATGCAGGTGACTTTCCGGTGACAGTATTGTCATATTACCTGCTTATAGAACTTGATGATAAATCTGGCCCCCTGCTGCCAGTTCTGAGCCTCGACGGTTCCGTTCTGAGCCGTGATGATCGAGCGCGCCAGCGCAAGTCCCAGTCCGTAGCTGGTGGGACAGGCATTGCTGCCCTGATAGAAACGGTCGAACAAGTGGGCAAGATCCTCATCCGCAAAGCCTTCCCCCGTATCGTCGATCTGGATCCTTGTGAAAATAGGGGTGTCCTCTGCATAGACAAAGATGCTGCCATGTTCCTTTGTGTGCTCCATACAGTTTTTCAGGATGTTTCCGATGGCCTCTGCCGTCCATCCGCAGTCTGCCCGCACCTGCTGCTGCGTGCAGGAAATGATCAGTTTCTGATCCCGAATGTCCATGGGGATCGCCAGTGGCTCTGCCGCCCGATCCAGAATAGTGCGAATTGGGATAAGCTCCTGTGACATACAGATGGTTCCGGCATCCAGTTTGCTGATCTTCAGCAGGGTTTCTACCAGCCAGTCCATTCTGGACAGCTGATTGCGCAGCTCTGCTGTCAGTTCCATCCGGCGCTGATGCTCCAGTTCCTGCGTCCGCAGCATAGTGACTGCCAGGTTCATAGCAGTCATAGGCGTGCGCAGCTGATGGGAAATATCCGCCAGAGAGTCTGCCAAATAGGTCTTTTCCTGCTGTACGCGCTCTGCCGTCTGGGTCAGCCGAAGGGTGACCTTTTCCATCTGGTTTGCAAGGATGGACAGCTCTCCCTCGTGATATTGGTCGATGGGCAGGGGGATCCCCTGCTGCATCAGCTTGTCCAGATCCAGATTCAGCCGCCGCAGCTGCTGTCGGTGATGCCTGCTCTGCCACAGCAGCAGAGCGCACAGAGCACAAATGATCACGATCAGAACCAGTATCTTCATCATCATTCACCATCCATCTGATAGCCCAGTCCGCGAACCGTGCGGATATAGCGCGGCTCCTGTGGGTTCGGCTCCAGTTTTTCCCGCAGCCGCTTGATATAGACCGTCAGCGTGTTGTCGTTGACAAAATCTCCGGCGCAGTCCCAGATTTCCTCCAGCAGCTGCTCCCGGCTGAGGACGCGCCCCCGATGATTGACAAACACCAAAAGCAGCCTGTATTCAAGGGCAGACAGATTGATCTGCTGCCCCAGTCTTGTGACGGCGGCTTTGTCCGTATCGATGACCAGATCCCCTATGGCGATGGTGCTCTGCCGCTTTCCCGTCCGGCGCAGGACACTTCGGATCCTGGATACCAGTTCTCTTGGTCGGAAGGGCTTGGCAATGTAGTCATCAGCCCCCATATCAAGTCCCATAACCACGCTGTATTCATCGCCGGATGCAGTCAGAAAAATCACGGGGATCCCGTGCTCCTTCGCATAGGCGCAGACGGCAAAGCCGTTCCCCTCTCTCAGTGTTATGTCTACTAACGCCAGATCCGGCACCTTTGTTTCCATGGTTTCGATGGCATTTGCCTGTCCGTCGGCAGTCCGAACCGAAAATCCTTCATCGCTTAAAAAATCCGTCAGGGTGCGCACGATGGCTGCGTCATCCTCTACCAATAAGATCCCTGTCATAAAATCCCTCCTGTCTGTTCCTATCATATCATTTTCTTCGGCAGAATACGATTACACTTTCGTCACATTCTGCTCTGAATTTTCATAAAGGATCGAATGGGCAACAGTCTCAGCGCCCCCCATGCCTCCATTGGACTGCACATGACCGCATACCATATTGCCGGCTGAACCGATCATATTGACCGCCGCCGCGTCCTTCAGACAGTGCTTTTTCTTGCAAAAACCTTAATAAAAATTATGCAAAATATCCACATTGGGCGACATTGACATCACTGCCATTCCAATTCCCAATTATTCCAAAAATATACAAATTCTTTCGCAATAATTTATGGAAATTTTCGTTAAAAAAGGCTTTTTAAGAACTTGCTATTCAGATTCATTTTATGTATAATTCGGTAGTAAATTTTAGATGAGGAGGATTTCTAAAATGTCTTATGATTTTCTTTGGCAAATTGCCTTGATATTATTGAGCACCAAGGTCTTTGGTCTTATTACAAGACGATTTCATATGCCGCAGGTGGTCGGCGCACTGCTTGCAGGATTACTGCTGGGCCCTGCCGTGCTGCATATACTTCCCAATGACAGCCAGATGATCCGTCAGCTCGCCGAGCTTGGTGTCATCGTCATCATGTTCTCCGCCGGCATGGAAACGGACATCCGTGATCTGAAAAATGCCGGAAAATCCGGTTTTCTGGTGGCTCTTCTGGGTGTGCTTGTCCCCCTGGTGGCCGGTGCCGGACTGTCCCTGTGGTTGGCTCCCACCGAAAATCTGCTGCAGGATTTCTTCATCGGAACCGTACTTACTGCAACCTCCGTCAGCATCACGGTGGAAACACTTCGTGAAATGGGGCATCTGCAGAGCCGTGTAGGCAACACGATCCTTGCTGCCGCCATCATCGATGATATCCTCGGCATCATCGCCCTGACCATCATGACCAGTCTGGGCGGTGGCAGCGACAGCATTTTCATGGTTTTGTTCAAGATCGTTCTGTTCCTCGTCTTCTGCGCCGTGGTATACGCAGTGGGTTTTCGGATCCTCGACTGGTATTTTGACCGTTCCAAGGGTCAGAACCTACGGCGGTATCCCATCGCAGGCTTTGTGGTCTGCCTCCTGATGGCATGGATCGCAGAGGCATTCTTTGGTGTTGCGGATATCACCGGTGCCTTCGCCGCCGGTCTGATGGTAGGTGCCACAAAGAAATCCGGCTATATTGCCTCCCGTCTGGAACCGGTGCAGTATCTGCTGCTGGGGCCTGTGTTCTTTGCAAGCATCGGCATGGATGTTGTCCTGCCCGCTATGACAACGAATATTTTGATTTTCAGCATCCTGCTGATCCTGATCGCTGTATTCTCCAAATGGTTGGGATGCGGCCTTGGCGCAAAGCTCTGCGGCTTTTCCACCCACGAGTGCAACCAGATCGGTCTGGGCATGGTCTGCCGTGGTGAGGTCGCGCTGATCGTAGCCAACAAGGGAACCGAGATTGGTCTGATGCCGGATGCTCTGGTCGGCCCTGTGGTCATCACAGTCATCGTCAGCACAATTCTGACCCCCATCCTGCTGAAACTTGCATACAGAGGCAAGGAAACTGCCAAACCGGAAGAAAGCGTTCTGGATACCAAGAGCGAGGCTCTGGACTGTCTGGATATCGTCACCGATCGGCTGTTGACCGCCGAAAAGGAGTTCCGGAACAAGCAGTAAATCCGTTCCCACTCGTTCGCAATAAAAGAGTCCGGCAGATGCCGGACTCTTTTCCATTACCAAAAACGGCACAGCCATAAGCTGTGCCGTTTTTGTACATTTATCCGAATAAAACCGATCAGATGTTGTTTGCTGCATGGTAAGCCGTGCGGATCGCACTGGCGATGTCTGCCGTGCGCTCGCCGGAGCAATCGCCCACGAACTGAACAGGCACCGTCACACCGCTGACATCAAAGGAATTCTTTTTGGATCCCACAGCCATGACCACATAGTCACAGGGAATGGTGATCTCTTCATTTTTAGCAGTATCCGTTGCCAGAATTGCCTTGCCGTCCTGTGCAACCGCGTTGACACGGGTGTTGACAAACTGTTTCAGCCCGCCCTTTTCAAAATCGCTGAGGATGATGGGCAGAATGGTGGAGGACTCGCCGCTTGCGATCTTATCCATCATTTCCACAACGGAAACCTTGCAGCCATGCTCCAACAGGTACTCAGCAGTTTCGGTACCCACCAGACCGCCGCCGATCACGGCACATGTTCCGCTGATCTGAACCTTACCGCCCAGAACATCCCATGCAGAAACCACATTCTCGCGGTCTGCGCCGGGGATGGGCAGCATCAGGTTCTGTGCGCCCACTGCTACGATGACTGCATCCGCTGCATTCATGTCCGCAGCCGTGCAGGGGGTGTTCAGCTTGATCTGCACATTCAGCGCCGGAAGGATCTGCTCATAGTACGCAACGGAACGCATCAGCTCAGACTTGCGTGGAGGAACGGATGCCAGAATGACCTGTCCGCCGATCCGGTCTGCAATGTCATAGATCGTTACGCAATAGCCGCGCAGCGCTGCCACACGGGCAGCCTCCAAACCGGCAATGCCGGCGCCCACGATCACGACATGCTTTTTGCCTTCGCCGGGCTTGATCGCTACGACCTCCTCCTGACCGTTCTCGGCATTCAGGATGCACGATGCCCACTTGCGCACAGAGATA
>JARHYV010000176.1 GCA_029258495.1 Faecousia sp.
AAAAACAAAAGCTGCCATCTCGTAAAGAGATAACAGCTTTTGGTACGCCGGAAGGGACTCGAACCCCCAACCCTCGGAACCGGAATCCGATGCTCTATCCATTGAGCCACCGGCGCATCTTCAATTCCAACCCATTATAGCACTGTTTTGCGCCTTTGTAAAGGGGGAAAACAGAAATATGCGCCGCAGCACGGCAATGAACCGCCAAAAGTATTGTAATTCTATGCTCCGTGTGCTACAATAGACAAAAATAGGGCAAAAGATTAGATTGTTTTCCTTAGGAGGAACGAATATGGCAGCACCCCAGAGCTTTCGCAGTTCATTTAACGGTTTTAACCGGGATGATGTAGTCAATTACATCGCATATATGACAAACAAGCATGACACACAGGTAAATCAGCTGAACACGGAGATGGCTCAGCTGAAGGAGGAGCGGGACACCTTTCAGCAGCAGGCCCAGAAAAAGGAAGACACCGTTTCGGAGCTGGAGGAGCTGCGCCAACAGGTAGAGGCGTTGAAGGAGCAGCTTTCTGAACGGGATATCCAGATCGAGCTCTTGGAAGAAGAACTGGAAAAGAGCAAGGAAAAGGTTGCTGCACCGGTGCAGGCTCCGGCACAGCCCAGAACAGATGTGGTGCGTCTGGCAGAGGAGCTGAATGCCTACCGCAGAGCAGAGAGTGTTGAGCGCCGTGCTCGGGAGCAGGTGAACCAGATGTTTGACAAGGCTTGCGGAACCCTTGCGGATACCTCTGTCAGTTTGGAAAATGCCACCGGGAAAATCTCGGAGCTGGAGGAGCTGATCATCCAAAATCTGGCGCAGCTGCAGGAGGCGATCACGCAGAGCAAGACAGAGCTTGCAAATTCTGCCGTAGCCATTGCATCCATCCGCCCGGAAAAAGAGTAAAAACACGGGAGCGTACCCAATACGGGTGCGCTCCCTGCTGTTTTATTCGAAGGTAAAGATGTCCTTGAAACGCTCCTTGAAGATTTCGTATACGGCGTTCAGTGTGGTTTCGTCATTGACGGTGACGTAGGTCTCGGAGCCGTCTGCGTGAGGCTCGACCTCGAGAATGACGACTTCGGCAGCCTCGTCTTCAGGGGGGAGCAGGATCAGATACTCTGCATTTTCATAGTCCACAGAGTCGATCAGCTCAAATTCCACCTCGTTGCCTTCTTCGTCGGTGAGGCTGATGATGCTGGCCTCTTCCTCTTCCAAGATTTCTTCGTTTGCCATAATGGGGTTCCTCCTTTGATTGGGGTTTGGTTCATTGTAGCAGTCGTGCTGTCATCTGTCAAGAAGGTGAAGGATTCCTTGACGCAAAGGATTTGTATGTGGTAAGATAAGGGAAAAATCGGGAGATGAGTGGTGTGGAATACAGTGATGTATATGACGCAGAACGCAACCTGACGGGACGGAAACATCTGCGGGGAACCCCGTGGAAACGCGGCGAATACGGGCTTGTGGTCTGTGTGTGGGTATACGACGGAAATGGCAGGCTGCTGATGACGCAGCGTGCTCCGGAGAAGAGCTTTGCCGGGTCTTGGGAAAATTCCGGCGGTGCGGCACAGGCCGGGGAAACCAGTCTGCAGGCGATCACCCGAGAGCTTTTTGAGGAAACCGGGATCCGAGCGGAGCCCAAGGACTTTGAATTACTGGAATCCAGAAGGGATCACGATACATTCTACGACTTTTATTGTTTGGAAAATCATACGCCTTTGGAGCAGATCGTTTTGCAGCCCGGGGAAACAACGGCGGCTCAATGGGCGAGCTTTGCACAGATCCACGAAATGATCCGGCGCAATGAAATATGCAGGATCATTGCAAAGCAGTTTTTGCACCATGAGCCGCTCCTGCTGCAGCGGCAAAATGATGGAACAGTCTGATTCCGCTGCCTTACAAAAGGGATTGCGCTGCATGGGTAATTGAATGGAGGTCTATTATGGAAAGAGAAACTTCGCAGAAAAAGACACTTCATGGGATCCAAATGGAAGAGGAAACCATCCGAGTTACGCCTGAGGATGGCACTGTATCGAAAAGAACAATCGAGCCTGTGAATTTTGATCCGGATCTGCGGGGCAAATATCATAAGGGATATTCCACGACGAAAACCTATACCACCGGTGACCCCAGAATTATACGCCCGGTGGTATACGGGATCTGCGGAGTGTTCTTTGCGGTGGGACTGCTGATGCTGCTGTTTAGACAGTGGTTTTTTGCAGTGGTCTTTCTGTTTACATCGATCTTGTCGTTCACCAAGCTGAAAAAGCAGATCGATCACATCTCAGAACGGAGGAAAAAGCAGGGACTCGATGTGACGATCGATTCTCAGGAAGAAAAAGAGGCCCTCAGGCAGGATGTGGAAGATACGCTGAAAACAGCGCTGAAGGACTCGGCAAAGGAAAATTTCTCAGAGGAACGGATCACATGGTTTACAAAGGCGACCCTTCCGATCTATGTGGTGATTTGTCTGGCTGTTTCGATCCTTTTGGGAATATTTGCTCATGTGATCATCGGTGTGGTAGCGTTTGTGATCTGCACCATCGTTGGAGTGGTGTATTACTTTGTGTTCCTGAAGTGGCTTGTAAAGCAGTCACAAAAATAGTCCTGCAATCCAAATATTGGGAAACCCCTCAATGCATCTGCGTGCATTGAGGGGTTC
>JARHYV010000011.1 GCA_029258495.1 Faecousia sp.
GGGATACAGCCGGTCGGGATCCAGACCTACTACCTTGGTCAGGAACTCCCAGCACCATGCAATGGCCTCATGCTTGAAGTAATCGCCAAAGGAGAAGTTTCCAAGCATTTCAAAGTAAGTGCCGTGACGGGCAGTCTTGCCGATATTTTCAATATCGCCGGTACGGATGCACTTCTGGCAGGTGCAGACACGATGACGGGGAGGCTCGACCTCACCTGTGAAATAGGGTTTCATCGGTGCCATACCGGAGTTGATCAGCAGAAGAGATGCATCATTCTGGGGAATCAGAGAGAAACTGGGCAGACGCAGATGACCCTTGCTCTCAAAGAAACTCAGGAACATCTCACGCAGCTCATTTACGCCATAAGGCTTGGGATTCATGGGAATTACCTCCAAATAATAAATACAAAATTGACAAAAAAATAAACCCCGACCCCAGTGTTAGGGGCGAGGAAAATCGCGGTACCACCCTAATTTATCGAACAAATCGACATCTTAGCTGCCCTGTAACGGGAGCACCCGTTCCGGTCATCCCGGACTGCACGAAAGCGGCCCACGGTCTGTGATCACTTGAGGGCTCTCACCATCCCCTCTTCGCTCATAAGGCACAAAACCGTTTCTTTTCCGTATTGCATTGCATATTTCTCTAATATTTTAACATATTTCCCCCGATTGTCAACTATATTCTTGCAAAAGTAAAAGGCTCCGAGTTATTCGGAGCCTTTTATATCAGATATTCGATTCCAACCAGTCTTTCATTGCCTGACGACCCTCGTCCGTCATGGGAAAAGTCTGCTCGCCTTCCATTTCGCTCAATTCATAGCACAGCTGCCCGTGCCAGAATTCCGCCTTGATGGTGCTTTGTTCAAAATCCACTTCCTTCGGTGTTGCCATGATAACATTGGGTTCCGCCCGAAACCGGAACAGCCCGCAGGATCCTGTGAAGATATTGTTCATGGCAAATGAATGAAGGGTAGGCAGAAATACTTCTTTCATCGCTTATTCCTTCGTCAGCTCTTCCATCTCGTCCAGCAGTCGGCCGAACAGCTCCAGTGCCTGATTGACAGGCTCGGGCGTGGACATATCAACGCCTGCACCCTTCAGCAGGTCAACGGGAGATTTGGAACAGCCGCCGCTGAGGAAATTCAGATAATCCTCCACAGCAGGCTTACCTTCTGCAAGGATCTTCTGAGAAAGCGCGATTGCAGCAGAGTATCCGGTCGCATACTGGAACACATAATAGTCGTAGTAGAAGTGGGGGATCCGGGCCCACTCCATGGCGATCTCATCATCCACCACCATATCAGGCCCGAAGTACATCTCGTTCAGACGCTTATACTCTGCACACAGGGTTTCGGCTGTAAGCGGTGTTCCCTGCTGATACATCCTTGCAATGTTCAGCTCATATTCGGCGAACATGGTCTGGCGGTACAGCGTTCCCTTGAACTGCTCCAGGAAGTGGTTGATCAAATAGGCG